>JAJDNM010000044.1 GCA_022340665.1 Acidobacteriota bacterium
TCCTCGCAGTGGGGACAGACGAGCACGAAGTCGCTCGCCGCTGCCATCGGGGTGAGGCACGCCATCAGGATCGGCACCACGAGGCGACCGTACTTGTGAAGCACGATGTCCTCCTCTTTTCTCAGAAAGCATCAACGAATATATGACTCCCCCGTTCACATTTCCACAACGGAAGGGTGAAGGGTGCCACGTTCACCATTGCACCATTGTCATGATTGGAAGGCAATACATGGGTGCCACCTTCACCGTCGCACCATTGTCAAGGACATGGACATACATGGGTGTGACCCCTGATCTGCCTCCGATTCTGATGGGAGCCAGATAGGTGCTGCCTTTCGCAGTCACGCATTGTCATTGCGGCAGCCAGTGTGGTGGACTCAAGGCATGCCGAACGGTTGTTCGAGGTGCGCCAACTGGGGTCTCTGGTCACAATCCGCCATCTCGGATCGAGTTGAAACCGTGAGGCGCTCCCCATGTGGCACCCTCGAGACATCTTTGTGTCCAGCACCACAAGGCAGACGCCTTGAACGGAGATTTTCGACGAACGCAAGACCTTGACAAGGAGGTTAGCGATTGCTAACCTCCGTACCGAACAGGAGAATAATCGGTTATGACGATCAACGACATACAATTCGCACCAACCGCCTCTGAAGGGAAGCAGCGCATCCTGCTCGCCGCCCTTCGGTTGTTCAGCGAAAAGGGCTTGTGCGAGACAAGCATACGCGACATCGGAGAAGCAGCGGGGCTTTCAAATCCAGCGTTATATAAACACTACGCGAGCAAGGACGCACTGGCCCGAGCGCTGTTCATCTTTTGTTATCGGTGGCTCCACTCTCCCCTGGAAAAAGTGGTCCGGGGCGAGTTCGAATCGATCGCAAGCCAACTTGGCGCATACAACTCGACTTTTTTCCAGCAATTCGAGATCGCTCCCGAAGTAGTCATTTATCTTTCTGACAATATCCAACAGTTTTGGTCCGAGGTCCAGGCTGACGTCGCTGGAGACACATTTGTCTCCCAAATAAACCGGATGCTGGCTTCGGCAATCGACCGCAACGAAATCGGCGACGATCTCGACATCGATCTCGCATCAGCCATCATCATTGGCGGAATACAACAGCTTTCACGGATGTGGTACCTCGGACTCCTCAAGCGTCCTGCTACCGATTGGACTGACTCGTTCACACAACGAATTCTTGCTCTGGTAACGGGTTGAGATTTTTTTCAAACCGAGGTTAGCATTTGCTAACTCAGTAGAAAGGGGTTCACCGATGTTTGCAGTCAATCACGCGGCCGCAGCGCTCGTGCTGAAGCGACGATATCCAACTGTTCGAATGGCCGTTATGCTGTTGGCCGTTCAGGCGGTTGAGCTCATATGGGTGGCGTTGAATCTCGTCGGAATCGAAACCACGACAACTGACTCTACCGTGCGCTCGGTGCAGAATATTCACCTCGTTAACATGCCGTGGTCTCATTCCATCGTAACGACGTTAGCCTTGGCCGTGGTCGCATGGGCGTTGATTCGGTTTGCCCTTGGAAAGCCAAAGACCGCGATCGCCGTCGCACTTGGCATAGCGTCCCATCTCGTGCTCGACCTCGTGACGCACAGTCCTGATATCGCGATCGCGCCTGGGCTCGAAATGAAAAAACTGGGTTTAGGGTTTTACGGCAGCGTTCCCTTTGTCGCGTTCTTGATTGAACTGGGTTTCGGAATTGCATGCTGGCACATCTACGGAGGATCTCGATGGCTGCTGCTAGCGATTGTTTCGCTCAACATCGCCAACCTGAGTATGTTCTTCCCTCAGATCGTTGGAATTGAAGCTCAGCTCGCCGGACATACCACCGTGCTGACGCTTGTAATCTTGGCCCAGATCGTGGTTACGATGGCCATCGTTGGGTGGTTATCGCGAAGTCACGACGTCAGGGCGGCTGCTCAAAAGAGTTCATGATCCGCGGTTCGGCAGCAAGAGTGAAAGACGACGGTACTGCGGACCTGGAGCCTTTGGGACGTTCAACTCGGCAATTCGATCACCCGCCTTGCGCGACGAAGAAAACACGCGTACTGTGCTTCGACGAACGAAACGTATAGAGCGCCAATTCGTGGAAAACGAAGAATGACGCACGACGACAAGCTGGGCACCTTCATCGGTGTCTTCACGCCGACGATCCTCACGATCCTCGGCGTCATCATGTACCTTCGTTTAGGCTGGTTGGCCGGTCACCTCGGCCTCATCCGCATCGTCTTCGTCGTGGTCCTGGCCAACGCGATCACCTTCATTACCACACTGGCCTTTTCCGCTGTGGCCACGAACGCGAGAGTCGGGGTCGGCGGCGCCTACTTCATCATCTCTCGCAGCCTTGGCCTCGAGCTCGGCGGCGCGATCGGCGTACCGCTTTTCCTCTCGCAGACCTTTTCGGTCACTCTCTATGCCTACGGCCTCGCGGAATCTTTTCGGATCATCTGGCCGGAGCTTCCACTACTGCCGGTGACGCTGGTCACAGTCGTCGCAGTCGGGGTGCTTGCGTTCACCGGCGCTGAAAGGGCCCTCAGGGCGCAGATCGTCCTCATGGGATTCGTGGTGCTGTCGTTGGTTGCCCTCACCATCGGCGCCTTTGTCCGCTCGTCCGGCATCGAGGTGACGCTTCATCCGCCGACCGGCGATGTCAGCTTCTGGGCCGGCTTCGCCGTCTTTTTCCCGGCTGTGACCGGCGTCATGGCCGGGCTTGGGCTTTCGGGCGATTTGCGGGACCCGGGAAAATCAATTCCCCTCGGGTCGATTGCGGCGGTGGGGACCGGCTTCCTGGTCTACCTGCTGGTACCGGTGCTCCTTTGCCTGGGTTCGGACCCGTCGTCTCTCCGCGACAACCCGATGGTGTGGTCGAAAATCGCGATACTCGGGCCGTGGCTCGTGCTCCCCGGTCTGTGGTCTGCGATTTTTTCGTCCGCCGTCGGCTCGATGTTGGCTGCCCCGCGCACCCTCCAGGCTCTGGCCCAAGACGGTCTTGTGCCCCGTTTCCTGTGGCGGCCGACGGGAGGCTCACGGGAGCTTCTGCCCGGGCTTGCGGTCGCACTGGCAATCGCGGTTGGAGCGGTCTTCCTCGGCAACCTCAATGCGGTGGCGGCGGTGGTGTCCATGTTCTTCCTCACCGTCTACGGGACGGTCAACCTCGTCGCAGCATTTGAAGTCCTGAGTGGCGATCCGTCGTGGCGCCCGAAGATCAGCGTACCGTGGCCAGTAACCCTCGCGGGCGGTTTCGCGTGCGTCGTGGTCATGGTGCTGATCAGCCCGGTGGCTGGCGTCCTCGCTCTGGTGGCGGAGTTTTCCCTCTGGATGTACCTGTCGCGGAAGGCGCAGCAAGCGCGCTGGGGAGACGCCCGACGCGGATTGTACGAGGCGTTGATCAGGTGGGCCCTGATTCGCCTCAACGAGCGTCCGATGAGCGCGCGCAACTGGCGACCACATATCCTGACCTTCGTCGTCGATCCTCTGAAAGAGCTCGATCTCATCCGTTTCGGCGACTGGTTCAGCCAGGGGCGGGGCGTGGTGACCGTGTGTAACCTCGTGATTGGCGACCTGCTGAACGAGGAGCTGGATCTCGCAGCCCGCAGGAACAAAATCGTCGAGGTGATCGAGGAGGAGGACATCGTCGTCTTCCCCGAGGTCGACGCCGTCAACGACGTGGCTGAGGGGATCATCAACGTCAGCCAAGCCAACGGCATGGCCGGGATGTCCAGCAACACCGTACTCCTCGGCTGGCCGGAGTCGGTTGAGCTTCGTGCGGAGTTTTTGCGCGTGATGCGGCGGCTGGAGCGTTTGAACAAGTCCTTCGTGTTGGGTCGAATCCGGCCGAGGTACATATACCGACGGGAGCGCCCGAAGATCCACGTATGGTGGGGCGGTTTGGAGCGCAACGGCGATCTGCTGCTCCTGCTCGCACACCTCCTCAACTCCAATCCGGAGTGGCGCGGCGCGACTGTCGAGGTGATGAGCATCGCCTCGTCCGAGCTGATGAAGACCCGCACCGAAGCGTATCTGCGACAGCTGATCCCGGAAATCCGCATCGACGCCTCGGTTCGTGTGGTTGTCAAACCGAAGGACGAGCCCGTGGTCGACGTTATCCAACGGGAAAGCGCCGACGCGGCGGCGGTCTTCCTCGGACTCCAAATGCCGGAGGTCGGGAACGAGGCAGAGTACGCGGAGCGGATTGAGCGACTCGCCGGAGACCTCCCGGTGGTCTTCTTCGTCAAGAACTCGAGTCTTTTCGTCGGGGAGTTATTGGAGGCCGCCGAAGCAGTCATCAAAGATGAGAGCGACGAAGAAAACGGCAGCGACGCGGTTATTGGAAAGTGACAATCTCAGCTCAGGCGTTCCCGTGGTTGGGCATGTTGGGACCGGCCCCCCAAGGCGAATATCGAGGACGAATTACCGCCTTCACCTGTGTCCGATAAACCGGGGGCGCTGTATTCCGGCACAGTTGCCATGCATCACCTCACAATAGTCGTCAGATGGAGCTCCTCCACACGCTGACGGCCTCTCGCGAATGACTCGCTACTCCAAAGCCAGTCGCACCGCTGCTTGAGCGTGAAGGAGGGTGGTGTCGAAAAGCGGGATCTCGCCCTCGTCCTGCTTCACCAGCAGCGGGATTTC
Source organism: Acidobacteriota bacterium (assembly GCA_022340665.1). NCBI lineage: Bacteria > Pseudomonadati > Acidobacteriota > Acidobacteriota bacterium. Next base: position 4,647 of record JAJDNM010000044.1, read on the forward strand.
GGTGCATCCAAGGATGATGCCTCGCGCCCCCTTAGATTGAAGCCGGCGAATGGCCTCCCAGTAGAGCATCTTCGATTCGGGTGAGATCACCCCGATTGTGAGCTCCTCCATGATGACCCGGTGGATCATGCTCACGTCCTGCTCCGATGGAATCACCGTTTCGATTTCATGCTTCTCCGCCAGACGCCGACGGTAGAAGTCCTGGGTCATGGTAAACCGCGTGCCGAGCAGGCCCACCGTTCCGATGCCGGCGGCCCCGACGGCCTTCGCCGTTACATCGATGATGTTCAGAATCGGGATGCCGATCCTCTCCTCGACCTGATCCGCCAGCTTGTGCATGGTATTGGTGCAGATCACCAGGAAATCAGCGCCGCCCCGCTCCACGGCAACGGATCCCGCGACCAGACGCTCGAGAACCAGATCCCAGCGCTCGGTTTCCATTTCCGGCTCGATCTCACCGAAATCAATTGAGTACATCAGGGACTGCGCCGAGTGGATGCCGCCCAGCTTCTCCCGCACACCCTGGTTGATCAGTCGGTAGTACTCCACCGAGGACTCACACGTCATCCCACCAAGTAGACCGATTGTCTTCATCCATGACTCCCACCGACGACGTTGTGACAACCCCGATTTCGGCTCTGGCATTGTCGCACTCCTGCTTGGTTTTACATGAGTTCCGCGTTCACCATGGCATGGGTTTCGCCGATGCCACTCTCTGCGAAAAAGCCGCCGTTGGCCGTTTCGGCTATTTGAGGGTGTCCGGGGAGGGTTCTGGATCCGCGCTCGGTAGTCGATAAGTTGCCGATGGTACTCGCTGTGCAGCAGTGGACTCGAAATCAGAAAATCCGCAGTTGCGAGGTTGCACGCAGTCGGAATGTTGTAGACCACCGACAGCCGCAGCAAGGCCTTGACGTCAACATCGTGCGGATGTGGTTCCAGCGGGTCCCAGAAAAAGATCAAAACGTCGATCTCACCCTCAGCGATCTTCGCGCCGATTTGCTGGTCGCCCCCCAAGGGACCTGACTGGAAGCAATAGACCTCCATATCCAGCACCTTCCGGATGATCCGTCTGGTGGTGCCGGTGCCGAAAAGCTGGTGCAAGGCCAGGGTCCCTCGGTTGAACTTCGCCCACTCCAACAGGTCCTGCTTGCGGTTGTCGTGGGCAATCAGAGCAATCCGCTTGACCTCGGGTAAAAGCTCGCGGTGATGTGTCATCTTCGATCCTCCGAAGCGGTCATGCTTGGTCATGAATATGAAGACGCGATGAAGCGCCTGCGAAGGTGAGCATGCCGCGTTTGTCTTCATCAAACATTGGTGCCGGTTTTCGCGATGACACATTGTGGGTATCTCAGCGACAAAGAGTCAAAGCGAGCTGTGGCACCCTGGCTCGGTTCGACGTTTGCGAGTACCCTCTGGTATAGTACGTTTCAGAACTGAGACGCAATATCGAGACCAAACGGCCGGTCAACCGCAACCTCGAGGCCAGTCCGAGCATCGCGGCCAGCCTGTCGGCACGGAAAGCGAGCGCGAACCATGAACCACACGAGAACCATCATTCGTCAGGTCGCGGTGGCCGCGGTCTTGTTGACGACGATGGCCGCAACCGCATGCAGTCGCCAGTCGTTGCCACCCGACAACGGTGCCAGAATCTACCAAGGTTTCGGCAACTACGAACGGGCGATCACAACCAACTCGGCTATCGCCCAGCAGTGGTTCAATCAGGGCATGCAGCTGATGTACGGCTTCAACCACGACGAAGCCGTCCGCTCCTTCGAACAGGCTGCCGCGGCCGATGACTCGGCGGCCATGCCGTGGTGGGCCATCGCCTACTGCCAGGGCATCAACATCAACGACCCCGAGATGACCGAGGAGCGATCGCGGCGCGCCTGGGAAGCTGTGCAGGAGGCCCTCGCCCGCCTCGGCGACGATTCGGCGGTCGAGGCCGCCCTGGTTCGGGCGGTTGCCGAGCGTTACGCGTGGCCGGCGCCGGAAGATCGCAGCGCCCTCGATCAGGCCTACGCCAACGCCATGCAAGCGGTCTACGAGAGGTTTCCCGAGGACCCCGACGTAGCGACCCTGTTTGCCGAGTCGTTGATGAACCTCCAGCCATGGGATTACTGGACTGAAGCCGGCGAGCCCAGGGGTCGGATCGGTGAGATCGTCGAGGTCGTGCAGAGAGTCCTCGAGACCCATCCCCGGCACCCGGGTGCCAACCACTACTTCATCCACGCCGTCGAGGCCTCGGCCCAGCCCGAGCTCGCCGTCGAGGCGGCCGACCGGCTCTCAACCATCGTTCCCGGTGCGGGACACCTTGTCCACATGCCGTCGCATATCTATATCCGCGTCGGCCGCTACGCCGACGCCGCACGGTCCAACCAGAACGCCATCGAGGTCGACCGCGCCTACCTCGCGCAGGCTCCTCCACCCGGGCTCTACGCTGCCTACTACGGCCACAACCTCCACTTTCTGGCCTTCGCATCAATGATGTCCGGGAACTTCGAGCAGGCCCTCGGGGCGGCGCGGGATCTCGAAGCCGAGATGCCCGAGGACGCCCTCCGTGAATGGGCCGGGCTCATCGAGGGGATCATGCCCACGACGTTCCATGTCTTGATCCGCTTCGGCAAGTGGGAGCAGATTCTCGCCGAGCCCGACTACCCGGAGTGGCGGCTCGTGTCGCGGGCCGTGCGACGCTACGCCCGCTCCATCGCCAACTCGGCGCTTGGTCGCACCGAGGAGGCGCGGGTCGAGCTGGCGGCGTTCGAGGCCGCCTGGACCGAGATCCCCGAGGACTGGTGGGTCTTCAACAATCGGGTCCACCAGATCCTTCCCGTTGCCAATGCGATGATCAACGGCGAGCTTCTCTTCCGCGAAGGCAGGCACGACGAGGCCTTTGCCGTCCTCCGCGAAGGAGTGGCGGCGGAGGACGCCCTGGTCTACGACGAGCCGCCGGCCTGGATGCTCCCCGTGCGGCACGCTCTCGGGGCGCTGCTCATGTCGGACGGTCGGTACTCCGAGGCCGAGGCGGTCTACCGCGAGGATCTCGAACGCAACCGCGACAACGGTTGGGCGCTCACCGGACTCAAGCTTGCGCTGGAAGCGCAGCAACGCGGTCTCGAGGCAGAGGAGCTCGCACCCCGGCTCACGCTGGCGTTCAACTCCGCAGACACCCGCCCCACGTCGTCCTGTTACTGCGAACCCTGATGCTGCAAGGGGGCTCCCGCGCCTTGCTCCCTGCAGATCTCATGGGTACCAGGTTCACATAGGCGCCACGTTGGTCGATGGTCACCACCCCGCGTAGCCTCGGAGACCGCATTATTCATGACTCTACTGCTGCAAGGCGCTGTTCACCGCGCGTGGCTGGGCTTTCGCGATGAATCCTCATGAAAAATGCGGGTGAGTCAATCTTCGACAACGCTGAGAAGACAACTACGAGATCACGCGAGGTTCGGAACCGTGGCGAGGAATGTCGGAACAACTTAACTGGGGCGGGCGTAGTATGAGACGAAGCAACCGCAAGGAGGGCGAATGATCGAGGTCGAACGGCTCCGCAAGAGCTTCAACTCGTTGGTCGCAGTGGACGACGTGTCGTTCACCGTCGGAGAAGGAGAGATCTTCGGCCTGCTCGGACCCAACGGCGCCGGCAAGACCACATCCATCAACATGATCTCCGGCGTGCTAAAACCCGATGGCGGACGCGTCCTCATCGGCGGGAGAGATATTTGGCTGGAGCCGAAAAAGGTCAAACAGGGGATGGCGGTGGTACCTCAGGAGGTCGCGGTCTACGAGGATCTCACCGCTCGCGACAACCTCAATTTCTGGGGCTCGCTCTACGGCCTTCGCGGCGCCGATCTCCGGGAGAGGGTCGACGAGGTCCTCACCCGCGCCGGTCTTTCCGATCGTGCCGGTGACAAGGTCAAGGGATTTTCGGGCGGAATGAAACGGCGGTTGAACCTCTGCATGGGGCTTCTCCACCGTCCGAGCGTGCTCCTGCTCGACGAACCCACGGTGGGCATTGACCCGCAAGCAAGGATCAACATCCTCGAGGTCGTTCGGACAGTGGCCGCTTCGGGTACCACGGTCCTCTATACCACCCACTACATGGACGAGGCCCAGGAACTGTGCGACCGGATCGCGATCATCGATCACGGGAGCATCCTGACCGTCGGTACTCTGGACGAGCTCACACGGCTTGCCGGAGAGGCTGAGGTCTTGCGGCTCACCGGCTCCTTCTCTGAGGAGGCCGCCCGCCGCAAGCTCGAATCGGTGGATGGCGTTCGGCTACTGAAGGCCGACGACGGCATGGCGGTTCTGTCGGTGGAGGCTGACGGGCCCGGCCTCCTCTCGGTGCTGCCAAAAATCCTCGAGGCGAAGGTCAACATTGAGGATGTCTCCATCCAACAGCCGAATCTGCAGAGCGTCTTCATCAGCCTTACCGGGAAAGAGCTGCGCGACTGATGGCCTCCCTCGCCATCGTTCGTCGTGATCTCATCCGGTACGCCCGCAACCCGTTACGGACCGCCCTACTGTTCTCCTTGCCACTGATGCTCTCGGGCATTTTCGCGCTGGTCTTCGGCGGAGGCGGCGCTGGCGAGATCACCATCAAGGTGCTGCTCTACGACGAGGACGAAAGCCTGCTGTCCAGGCTACTCGAAGGCGCCGGCAGCTCGTCGGAGATGGACCAGCGGCTGGAGATCGTAGCCGTCGGCGATGAGGGCTACGAGATGATGGAACGGGGCGAGGCGTCGGCCCTGATTCACCTCCCCGAAGGGTTCACCAGCGATTACCTCGCCGGTCGGCCCTCCACAATCGAAGTAGTCAAGAACCCGTCGGAACGCTTTCTTCCCAAGGTGATCGAAGAGGCTGCTGGAATCGCTGGTGTCGGCATGTCCGTCGGGTCGCGGGTCTTTCGCGACGAGCTGGCGCAGATCGGTCGTTTCGTGGATGACGAGGCCTTTCCAGCAGATCTGGCGGTAGCGTCGGTAAGCACAGGGTTCAACCAGAAGCTCAAGAACCTCGAGCGGTACATCCTGCCACCGGTCATCGATTTAGAAACCGTGACCCTCAGCGAGGCGCCTGAAGGCGAGCCCACTGGAGGTGTCGACATCCTTGCCTACTTCTTTCCGGGTTTTTCGGTGATGGGAATTCTCTTTCTCGCCCAGTCAGCCACCCGCGACATTCTCCGCGACCGGGAGCAGGGGCTGGTCCGGCACCTCCTGACAGCTCCCGTTTCCACCGGTGACTATGTCCGTGGCAAGAGCCTGTCTGTGCTCCTGGTGACCGGGTTGGGATTCGTGGTTCTGATGGCCATCGGAGTGGCCGCGGGCGTGGACTGGGGGCCCTTTCCGGCAGCCACGGCTCTGATCGTCTCTTCCGCGTTGATGGCCAGCGGTCTGCTCCTCCTGATCTCGGCCTTCGTGGACACCGAACGTCAGGCGGACACGTTGACCACGATCGTGATCATGGTCTTTACCATGCTCGGCGGCGCCTTCGTGCCGGTCTCGCAGATGCCCTCGTTTCTCCGCCCGGTGGCGGCAGCCACCCCGGTGTACTGGTCGGTGGACGGATTCACCAAGCTGACCATTGAAGGAGCGGGTCTTCCAGAGATCGCCCTCCATCTGGTGGTGCTGCTCGCCGTCGGCGGGGGCTGCCTGCTCGCCGGCTCGCTGCTCATGCGACGCAAGCTGGAACGTGGGGCCGTGTGATGAGGAGAATTCTGGCGATCGCCTTCAACGATCTGAAGCTGACCCTCACCGACCGCGGGGCGGTGATGTGGATGTTCCTCCTCCCGCTGGTCTTCGCCACCTTTTTCGGATTGGTGATGGGTGGAGGCGGCTCCTCCCCAGCTGACGCCAACGCCGCATTGACGGTGGTGGACAACGACGGTGGGGTACTCGCCCGGGGCCTCATCGCGGACCTCGAAGGAGCAGGCCTGGCGATCGAGGAACTCACGAACACTGAATGGGAGAACTCCGAAACCGTTGTCCGGACGCTGGTGATCCCGGAAGGCTTCAGCGAAGGCGTGTTGTCCGGTACGCAGCAGACGATTCGTCTCGAGAAGAAGGCGGGGGCCTCCGAGGAGGCCGCGTTGGTAGTTCAGGCCCGGACGCTCGCGGCCGTCACCAGGCAACTCGGCCGCGTGGTCGAGGCCGCCCACAGGCTCGAGGATGGTGCAGCAGTTTCCCAGCAAGCTTACTCCAGCGTGATCCCGGGCGAGGACCTTGTTCGGGTAGATTCCAGATTCGCTGGTCAAGCGACCGTTGCGCCCGGCGGTTTCGCCCAGTCCATACCCGGCATGTCGGTCATGTTCGTCATGCTGGTGGCCCTGACCTACGGCGCGGCATCGGTCTCGGCCGAACGTGCGGGCGGACAACTCCGCCGTTTGGCAACTGCACCCGTGACCCGGGCGGAGATCGTCGCCGGCAAGATCGGCGGGAGGTGGGTGGTTTCCGCCCTCCAGATCACGGCGTTCGTCCTCGCAGGTGTGGCCGGCAATCGGTTGTTCGGGGTGGAGATTGGTGACCACCCGCTGCAGCTGTGGCTGGTTCTATTGGTCTTCAGCCTCGCGACCGCACCACTCGGAGTGGCCATCGGGGGTTGGTTCAGGGACCCGGACCGCGCCGCCAATGTGGGAGTCATGGCGACCATGGCGATGGCTGCGTTCGGAGGCTGTTGGTGGCCGATCGAGGTCGTGTCGAAGCCCCTCAAGACTGCGTCGTTGTTCGTCCCGTCGGGCTGGGCCATGAGGGCCCTGCACGGACTCATCTCGTTTGGGGCGGACCTCACCAGCCTCGGGCCGGAGATTCTGGCTCTGATTTTTTTCGGCGCATTCTTCTCGTTGTTGGCCGCTCGATCGTTACGAATCGAGTAGCTCCCGGTATGCGCGCCATGGCTACCGCGTGTCAAATCATGACTTCGCGACGTGGATTGTGACAATGAAGAGATGGGTACCACGTTGCACATTGTTCACGCGGACCCGATCAAAAACACCCTGCATCGGTGACACGGCTGAACTCCGGCCTCCGTATCGAACGCGACGACCAAGAATTCCGCTATCGCATCGATACCCTCGCTCGGCTGATCTCAACCGAAGAGGCCGACAATGCAGCAACGCGAAACGTGGCACCTTGCAGATGTTTCCGCGCTTGACGAACTGGCACGTGTTGGGCGAAGGTTCATCGAGGAAGTTCCAATTCAATGCGCAGGTGGGGGTGCCAGATGTTCCGTTCGGGCCTGAGATCGGGAGCGGTTCTGCTCGTAGTAATGGGTTGGTTCGCGACCCTGACTGCCGCCGCAGGGGATGGGAATGCGGAGCCTGGGGATCGGGAACGTCTGCTGGCTGCCGCCCGCGAGGTCATCGCCGCTTCGCGCTTCTGCGCGCTCGTGACGATCGGGGCCGACGGCGCGCCGAACGTGAGAATGATGGACCCCTTCGCGCCCGACGAAGACATGGTCGTTTGGATGGGTACCAACGCACTGAGCCGGAAGGTGGAGGATCTCCGCCGCAATCCGCACGTAGCCGTCTACTGTGCCGATCCGGATGCTCCCGGCTACGTCACGCTCAGGGGGGTCGCGCGCCTTGTCGACGATCCCGACGAGACCAGGAAGCGCTGGAAGGACGAATGGAGCGCCTTGTACCGTGACGATCGCTCGAATTACCTGTTGATCGAGATCACGCCCGAGACGGTCGAGGTGGTGAACCTCGCCGCCGGTGTCGGCAGCGAGAAGGATTCATGGGAAGTTCCCGCGGTCGTATTCGGCCAAGGGGAGACCTCGCCCGCGAAGTGAAAGAGTGGCGGCACGGAGGTCGGAGATGGCAGTTGAATACCCAAAGAAATAATCCATCAACCTGTACGGCCGACGACCGCAGTTCTAGTGTCGAGCCGTCGCCGCCGTGGCGACGGTCCTGCTGTTGGGCGCAGTGCTGGTCGCGAGCGACGGGCCGGCGCGTATCTCGTCTTACGCCAACCCGGTGATACCGGGTTTCTACCCGGATCCCAGCGTCGTGCGGGTCGGGGACGACTACTACCTCGTTACCAGCTCCTTCGAGTTCTACCCGGGGGTGCCCGTCTTTCACAGCCGCGATCTGGTGCACTGGGTGCAGGTGGGCTACGCGCTCACGCGCCCCAGCCAGCTGCTCCTGGCGCACGCTGGAGTCTCCCAGGGTATTTTCGCGCCAACAATCCGTCACCACGAGGGGACGTACTATGTCATTACGACCAATGTCAGCGACGGGGGCAATTTCTACGTCACGGCACAGGACCCCGCCGGCCCCTGGTCGGATCCGATCTGGGTGCAAGGACAGGGTGGTATCGACCCCAGCCTTTTCTTCGACGAGGACGGCAGCGTCTTCTTCACGTCGAACGGAGGCGTGCCAGACACCCACACGGCTCCCGGAATCTACCAGTCAAAAATCGACGTGGCGACAGGCCACCTGCTCTCACACCCACGGCTGATCTGGCGAGGGACCGGCGGCCGCTATCCGGAGGGGCCACACCTCTACAAGATCGGGGGGCGATACTACCTGATGATCTCGGAGGGAGGCACCGAGTACGGCCACATGGTGACGATCGCCCGAGCAGACTTGCCCTTCGGCCCATTCGAAGCCGGCTCGGGCAACCCGATCCTGACCCACCGCAACACCCAGATGGACCAGCCCATACAGGGCACCGGGCACGCCGACCTCGTCGAAGATCACGAGGGGAACTGGTGGATGGTATTCCTCGCCTTCCGCACGGTCGGCGGGTATTTCCACCACCTCGGCCGCGAGACATTCCTGGCGCCGGTGGACTGGGACGAGGCTGGCTGGCCGGTGGTGAACGGCGGCCACCCGATCGAGGAGACCATGAACGTCGCCGGCCCGCCTGCTGTGCCCGTGTTCCCAGCTCGCGTGCGTGACGACTTCGACGGTCCACTCGGTTTCGCCTGGAACTACCTGCGTCAGCCAGTCGATGTGGACTATTCCCTCGCGCTACGACCCGGTTGGCTGACTCTGCACGACAGCTCCGTCCGGCTCGAGGACTCTGTCGCACCCGGCGCCTCCCCCACCTTCGTGGGTCGTCGCCAGCAGCACCTGCGCTGCCGCGTGCGGACGCGTCTCGACTTCACCCCAACCGCCGACGGACCGGAGGCCGGTCTCACGGTTTTCCAAAACGGTCATCATCGTTACGACCTGGGTGTGCGCCGGGTAGCCGGCCGGCGCGAGGTTTTCGTGCGGCAGACGATCGGCCCGACACTTTCGGCCGTGACAGCGAGAGAACCGCTCGATGACGACACCCCCGTCGTCCTGGAGGTACGCGCCGAGCCGCAGGAGTATGGCTTCAATTTCGGTTCGTCGCTCGGTTCGGTGGAGCGCCTCGGCACAGCACCGACCCGTTACCTCTCTTCGGAGGTCGCGGGCGGCTTCACCGACGTCTACTTCGCTCTGCTCGCCACGGGCAACGAGCGCGGCGCGGGCACCGCAGCGCACTTTGACTGGTTCGACTACGAACCGCAACAGTGACACTTCCCTGGGTTGACGCCCCTCATGGGGCGCGCCGGCCCGTCAGCCTGTGGCGGATCTCCATCTTGCAGCAATGATGAATTTGAACGTGGCATCCTTCTGGCTCCTGGGCCTGAGATGACAACCACCTCTGGATTGTGGTTATATGCTCGGGGTCGATATCATGAGATCCGAAATCAAATACGCAACCAACGCGGACGGCCAGTCAGTCGCCTACCAGATCTGCGGCGCCGGCCCTCTGGACATCGTTTTCGTTCCAGATTGGGTCGGCAATCTCGAAGTGATGTGGGAGGAACCGACTATCGCCGCCTTCCTCGAGCGCATAGCGCGTTTCGCGCGGGTGATCTGTTTCGATAAGCGCGGTACCGGGCTTTCGGACCCGGTCCCGCTCGGTGCGATCCCGACCTGGGAAGAATGGATGTACGACGTCGCCACCGTCATGAATGCGGCTTCGAGCCGCCAAGCGGCGATCTTCGGCCACGGCGACGGCGCGACGATGGCCCTGCTCTTCGCAGCCACCCATCCGGATCGCGCCACGGCTTTGATTCTCGCCGACGCCTACGCCAGGCGGCTGCGCGCGGCGGACTATCCGTGTGGTGTCCCTGAAGAGGTGGCCGCACGTTTGATCGAGGGTATCTTGGAGGCGTGGGGTACCGGCGAGGCTGTGAGAGGAGGCGCTGCGCCGAGTCTGGCGGGAGACGAGTCCTTCATCACGTGGCGCGGCCGCTTCGAACGCCTCGCCATGAGCCCAGGACAGTTCAACACGGTCTACCCCCTGACTTACTCCTTCGATCTCCGATGGGTGTTGCCGACGATTCGTGTGCCGACGCTCGTCCTTCACCGCGCTCATAACCGGTATGTCCTTGCCGCCAACGGACGCTACCTGGCCGAGCACATCGATGGCGCAACATTCGTGGAGCTCCCCGGAGCGGACCACCTCTTTCATGTTGGCGACCCGGAGATTCTGCTCGGACCCGTGCAGGAGTTTCTGACCGGTCGCCGAGCGACTCCGGAACCCGAGCGCGTGTTGGCGACCATATTGTTCACCGATATCGTCGGCGCCACCGAAAAGGCGGAATCGCTCGGAGACGGCGCATGGCGCGAGCTGCTCGAGAGGCACCACACCTTGGTGCGGAGCGAGCTGGCGCATTTCGGAGGGCGCGAGATCGACACTGCGGGCGACGGTTTTCTCGCGTCTTTCGAAGGCCCCGGCCGTGGAGTTCACTGCGCAATGGCGATCCGAGACTCTCTCCACCAGCTCGACCTCGAGATCCGAGCCGGCCTGCACACCGGCGAGTGTGAGTGGTCCGGTGAAAAGCTCGCCGGGATCGCAGTGCACATCGGCGCCCGTGTGGCCAGCCTGGCAGAACCCGGCGAGATCCTGGTGTCGCGCACCGTAAAGGACCTTGTGGTTGGGTCCAGCCTCGCCTTTGCCGACCGAGGCATACACAAATTGAAGGGCGTCAGTGATAGTTGGCAGCTCTTTCGGGCGGAGTCGGGGTAGAGGAACCCACCACTCTTCTCCTCGCCACTCCTCACGCTCGACGGCCCATCGGGTCATCGGGTCATCGGGTCATCGGGTCATCGGGTCATCGGGTCATCGGGTGCCACGTTCACATTTCCACATTTGTTCGCTGCCGCGACCCCAAGCGACACATCAACAAATGTGAACATGGCACTCTTCCTCTTCTTGTGACGCACTGAGCTCGCCGTACATGGGTACCCCAGGGCACGCTAGAGACCTCGCAGCCTTTGAGCGTGCTACACTCCGCCAAGAATCCGCCAATCTTTTGTCGCGAGGATCCAGGTGATCTCGATTCGAAGACTCATCTGCTCTGCACCACCACTCGTCAGGTGTGTGGTGGGCGGTTGTGGTCCCAGCTTTTGTCGGGAATCCAGGAAGGGGGAAGCTATGCGATACACCTCCCGCTCCGTGGTCGGCTTCGTTATTGGCATTCTGATCAGCGTCGGGTCGGCGAGTGCCGGCGAGATCACCGGCACTGTGACCTTCACGGAGGGAAGCACCACGCCTGTTTACACGCTGGACGTGGCGGCACACACCGCCCTCGACGTCCCACCGGTCGACTCCCAAACCGTGAGCAACGGCGGGGCGTACAGCCTCACAGTTCCGGACGGCACCTACTACCTCAGTGTGGTCGTGGACCTGAACTCCTCCGGCGGCCCGCCAGATCCTGGTGAGCCGTGGGCGTGGTACGACTCGGATCACAACAGGGCTGCGGACCCGGTTGCCGTGAGCGGAAGTACCCCCGGCATCGACATCGCGTTCGGCGTGATATACGTGGACGCTGACGCCACTGCCGGCGCCAACGACGGCTCCTCCTGGGCCGACGCCTACACCGACCTGGCCGTCGGCATTGCGACGGCCTCGACCGGCGTCGACGTCTGGGTGGCCGAGGGCACCTACACGCCCGGCACCACTGTCTCCTCCACCTTCGATCTCAAGAACGGTGTGGGGATCTACGGTGGGTTCGACGGCACCGAGACCACGCGGGAGCAGCGACACCCCGATGCCCACCTCACCGTGCTCGACGGCGACTACGGTGCTGACAAGGTTTACCACGTGGTTTCTTCCTGGAGCCACGACTCGACCGCCCTCATCGACGGCTTCACAGTCACCGGCGGCAGCGCGGACGGAGTCGGCACACCCAACAACTATGGCGGCGGAATGCTTGTGACTGGCGGCTACCCCGTGGTAGTGAACGTCAACTTCGTCGGCAACTTCGCGGCCCAGGCGGGAGGAGGAATGGCCGCCTACAACTTTGGCAGGCCCTACGTGTACAACTGCGGTTTCTTCGGCAACACGGCCGGCTCCTACCCTGTCGGCACCGGCGGTGGATTCTACGGCGCCAGCGCGGGCGAAGGGCTGGTCAACTGTGTGTTCAGCGGTAACTCCGCGGGGTTGCGGGGCGGAGGCGTTTACATCAGCTCCGGCTCATACGGAGGCATGCTCAGAAACCTCTCGGTCAGCGGCAACACCGCCGGCTACGAGGCGGGGGGATTCTTCATAGACAACACTCTCGCTCCGGGCGTGGACCTCACCAACTCCATCGTCTGGGACAACGTCGGAGGCGGATACCCGAACGTGCTCTTCTGGGGCACGGTATCGGCCAGCCGCGACATCGTCCAGGGGGGTCTCGTCGGCGGGACCAACATCCTCACCGGGGACCCGCTGTTCGAGGACCCGAACGGTGCGGACGACGTGCTCGGGACCGTGGACGATGACCTGCGCGTACAGTCCTCGTCGCCAGCCATCGACGCAGCGGAGAACGCAGCAGTGCCGCCCGATGTCGGCGATTGCGATTACGACTTCGTCACTTCCGAGCCGATGCCCATCGACAAGGACCTCAACGCCCGGTTCCAGGACGCACCAACCGTACCCGACACCGGCACCGGGACGCCTCCGATCGTCGACCTGGGCGCGTACGAGTTCACGGTGAATCCCCGGATTTTCGAGGACGGCTTCGAGTTGGGCAACACCACGGCTTGGTCGAGCGCGGTTCCCTGATTCTCGAAACCTCTTGGGTGCCACGCACGGTGGAGGCAGGCGTTCGAGAGACCTGAAACAGGCGCCCGGGAAACAGACCCGATTGGCGAACTCCATTACGGTTCTGAGGGGACGATCACCCACAATGCCTGTCTATCGGGTTGCGGATGATCGAGTTGCGTGCGTCAAGTTCTGCAAAAAGGCATGAGACTCCTCGTCGTCGAGTCTGCGGAGGCTGTGGGAAGGTGCGAAGCAGCTTTCCACAAATCCGCAGACTGCATCACGCCGCCTCGTCGAGCTTTCTGAGCGCCTCCTTTTTGTGTTCCTTGAGCAGGTCCATGTTGATGTAACGGGTCGCCTCGATCCAGTTCTCGTGCATTTCCACGGTCAGTGCGCGCACCAGGCGGAGACAGCTCGCGACATTGGGGAAGATCCGGATGACTCTGGTCCGGCGCCTGATCTCCTCGTTAATCCTTTCCAGCATGTTGGTCGACTTCAGGTGTTTGTGATGCTGGATCGGGAGGCGGTAGTAGGTCAGCGTCTCCTCGATGTTCTCCTCGACCCAGTCACAGAGCTTGGGGTACTTCTTCTGCCACTTGTCGAGCCAGGCCGCCAGGTCTCGCCGCGCCTCCTCGAGGCTCCGCCGGTCGTACAGCCACCGCAGCTCCTGCCGGCAATCGTCATCAGCCTTCCTGGGAAGGTAGTCCAGTGCGTTCCTCAGGAAGTGCACGTAGCACCGCTGCCACGCCGCCTCAGGTAGGATCTCCGCCACCGCCCGCTTCAGCCCGGCGTGATCGTCTGCGACGACAAACTCCACGCCGCTTAACCCTCTCTTGCGCAGGCCCTCGAGGAATGTCCTCCAGCTCGAAGACGTCTCCCGATTTGCCAGCTCCACGCCCAGCACACAGCGCCGACCTTCCCAATTGATACCGATCCCTGTCAGCACCGCACGACGGCGAATTACTCCGTCCTCGCGGACCTTCTCGTACCGCGCGTCCAAAATCAGATAAGGGTAGGGCTCCTCCAGCTTCCTCGTCGCAAACTTGTCGAGCTCCGTGTCCAGCTTCTTGTTGATCCGGCTGATCGTCGACGCCGAAAACTCGTCTCCGCACAGTTGCTCGGTGATTGCTTTCACCTTCCTCGTCGACACGCCCTGCGCGTACATCTCGGCAAGCGCCACCACCAGCGCCTTCTCACTCCGCTGATATCGCTCGAAAACTTCGGTCGAAAACCTGCCGTGACGATCCTGTGGTACACGAAGCTCCAGCTTGCCGACTCGCGTCACCAGCGTCCGCGGGTAGTACCCTGCCCGGTACCCCACCCGGGCATCGGTCCGCTCCCACTTGCCAGCTCCAATCGCCTCGTCCATCTCCGCCTCGAGCACCTCCTGCACGACTCCCTGGATCACCTCTCGAAGACCCTCATCTTTCGCGACCAGCTCTTTCCATTCCGTCGCCACACCGCTACGCTTTCTACGGGCCATGTCGCTCCTCCTTCTTCGGCGTTTTTCTCCAATCACCGGATGTAGCGGAGTCTCATGGCCCTCCTTCCTTTTTGCAGAACTATCGGCACACTACCCCTCTCCTGACGCCGATGTCGGTCACCATACCCTGATGAACACCTCCCCGCGTGCGGGCGATGAGAGGCCTTGCGAAGCCGACTCACCGCCCGGCTCGCAGGTGAGCTCACATCACCGGCGGTTCGATCGCGTCAGGCACCTGGTTCGAGATCGGCGGCAGCGACTGCAGAAAGGCGAAGATGGCCCGCAGATCCTCCTCGGGTGCGGTCGCGAGGTTGAACCAGGGCATCGGCGGCAGGATCGGTCGGCCGATACCCCGGTGGGTCCCGGTATGCATCGCGTCGATGAACTCCTGGGCGGTCCAGTCGCCGCTGCCGGTATCGACGTCAGGCGTCAGGTTGGCCGCGAAGGACACACCCCACGGACCCACCGCAGCGGTCATGTGCTCGTTCATCAGCACCCACTTGCCAGGACCCACCATGGCCGCGTCGTACTCGGGCAGCTCGAGGTCCTGTGGGTGGCCCGACAGCAGGCGGCTTTCGTCCGGAGCCGCGCTGCCGCCCGAGAAGACCTTCGGCGTGTGGCAGTCGTTGCAACCTCCGATGGTCACCAGGTACCTGCCGCGCTCCACCATCTCCTCCTGGGTCGGGGGGCCAGGCTCGCTCGGAAGGCAGCCGCCCATCAGCACGACGAGCCCGAGCAGCGCCATCGTGGACACGAGAAACGAATTCAGACACTTCATTTCAAGATCTCCAGTCCGGTTCAGAAATTTCGGTCTGGGTGACGTCCGCAAAATGGAGACGGTTTCGCAGTTTGTCAACACGGGTCACAGCTTTCTGGAGCCAGACCTACGAGAGATCAGTTGAGAACTGCCTCACGGGTGCCACGAACACATTCGTACATTCTCCTCGAAGGCCTGGTTCGAGCCAAGACATATGAACGTGGCACCACGGAATCAGCAACTGGAACGTCGGGAACGGCACCTGATTGATAACCTCCCAAAACGCGAACCGGAACCTCCCAGACGACGACTGCCTACTTTTTGGTGCTGGTGCCTTCCATCAACAGCACCCAATTTTCACCGTCCTCTGACATTTCCCAGGTGAACTTCATCGTGTCCGGAGCGGTCAAGGTCATCGTCGCCCGGGTGTGGTAGGTCCGGCCGCCCATCGTCTCCTTGCTGAAATAGGTCCAGGTGTCGCCCTCACGAGTGCCCTCGGAGTAGGCTGACCAGCCGTTGTTGTCGACCCCGTAGTGGGTGTAAACCTCGCGTTCCGAGTTGTAGCCGACTATCCCGAGCCCCTTGACCGGACCCATAGGGCTGGCGCCTTCCGACGTGCACACCACGTGGAACTTGGAGCCCTCGAACCAGGCGCATTCTTCGTTCCAGGACATCGGGCCCCCAGGGCCAAAGATCCCGGGCTTCAGGTCGCCCTCGCCCGACCAGGTGCCGACCCACAGTTCGAGCGCCTTGTGCTCGGCTGTCGGCTGCGGCATTTCTGGCTGTTCGGCAGACACCACCGATGCCACCAGCAAGATACAGATACAGAGTGTTCCTCGCCGCAAACTCATACGTCCCTCCGTGTGTTGTTTTCACGAGGCTACCACAACGTGCATTTCACATTCACATGGGCGCCATCTACCACTTCATCACCTTCTGGTCCCTAACGTGACAGTGTGATGGCGGCCATTCACAAAATCACGACTCGATGACCGCCACTCCTGTTGGTTGCTGTGTTTGGATGTGAGTGCATGCGTCGCAAGAGCACACCCCGCGCAAGGATCAACTCAATCAGCAACCCTCGCCACGGCGGTATTGAACACGTCGAGTACTTCAGCCGCGGATGAGCAATGCAAGGCGGCATTGATGAACGACCGCAGAACGGGGTCGGTTATCCAGGGAGGCGTGACGTGTCTGGGGTAGAGCCGGGCGAGCGCGGTGGCGGTGGTCGCCGCCTCGTTCGCAGTTTGAGATTCGTAGAGCTTCGAACCCAACCAACCGGAAATGGACTTCTTCACCACGACTCCGGACTGCGCCGTACGAATGAACACCGGATCGCCATTGTCCATGCGGACATTGGCATAACACCCCGATCCCTTGTCCTGAAAGCTGTGCAAACCCGACACAGTGCCCCTCCAGACTGCATCTCTAATTCGTAGTTGTTCCCATTATCGGAAACTTACATACATACCCGATCTCATTTATCACGTTTTTTCTTGAGACACAACAATCTGGCGCAGAAATCGGGTGACAAGGGTGCAGACGGGTGCCGGACCAACGGTTGCTATGGCTGCCACATCCAGAATGCACCTTTGTTGCTGATGAGTGCCCTCCGTGGAATAGCCCCCACTCGGTTGAGGGTTGCATCACAAAGCAGATGCGCAAATCGAAAGTACGATGATGAGAACCGGCTTCACTACGACGGCATTGATGATTGCAATCTTTCTGTTCGCTCCAATCTGGCCGACCGTGGCTGAAGAACCGGTCATCGGCGGCCCCTGCGAGGGTTGCGAGCTGGTTTTCGTCGGCATGCCGGATGAACTCGAGTCCGAGGCGCGGATCGCTCCGCCGGACGAGCCCGGTGAAGCGATGCGCATCGAAGGCAGGGTCACCAGCGCTGACGGCCGGCCTGCACCCGGAATCATCGTTTACGCGTACCACACCGATGCGACCGGCATTTACCCTCGGGCGGCGACCCGGCACGGCCGGCTCCGCGGTTGGGCGCGAACCGACGACCAGGGTCGGTATGCCTTCGACACGATCCGTCCCGGGGCATACCCCGGCAGGTCGAACCCCCAGCACGTCCACATGCATATCGTCGAGCCCGGCCACTCGACCTATTGGATCTCCAGCATCGAGTTCGAGGACGACCCACTGCTAGAAAAAAGAGCGACTCGCGACTCTGAGCGCCAGCGCGGGGGTAGTGGGCTCGTCACTCCGACACGACACGCTGGAGGTGGCTGGCTCGTCCAACGCGACATCATTCTCGGCCTGAATGTACCGGGATACGGGACCGGTCCATAAGGGCGCCCGGAGCGGCAGCTAAAAAGCGCGAACCGATTCGCACACGCGTGGGTGTCGCGTTCCCATCTGCACAATTTTGGGTATCCCCTCCCCCCTTGAGACAACTCGACAAACGTGAATGCGGCGCTCCGGCTTTTGCGTCCGCATCGATGAGATCGATCAAGTATTCGATTGTCAAAATTTTAAGACAGAGATACAATCTCGATGATTGGGGGATCCCGAACAATGGAAGCTGGAACGACGATCGGCGCGTACCGTATCACGTCGCAACTCGGCAAGGGCGGAATGGGCGAGGTGTGGCGGGCCGAGGACACCCGGTTGGGGCGCGAGGTGGCCATCAAGGTGCTGCCCGAGGACGTGTCGAAGGACCCCGATCGGGCCGCGCGCTTCGAGCGCGAGGCCAAGGTCCTGGCGAGTCTCAACCACCCCAACATCGCGACCCTCTACGGGCTGGAATCGGTTTCGGAATCGGGCTTGGACACGACGTTTCTTGCGATGGAACTCGTAGAGGGGGAAGATCTCTCCGAACGCATCGCGCGTGGGCCGATCCCGGCTGACGAGGCCATCGCCATCGCGGTCCAGATCGCCGAGGCGCTGGAGGCCGCCCACGAGCAGGGCATCGTCCACCGCGACCTCAAGCCGGCCAATATCAAGCTGACGGCAGAAGGCACGGTCAAGGTGCTCGATTTCGGGCTCGCCAAAGCCTGGACCGACGAAAGCGGTGACGGGTCCCTCTCGATGTCGCCGACTCTCACCAAACACGCCACCGTCGAAGGCGTGATCCTCGGCACCGCCGCCTACATGAGCCCCGACCAGGCGCGCGGCAAAAACGTCGATCGCCGGGCCGACATCTGGGCATTCGGCGTCGTACTGTGGGAGATGCTCACAGGAAACAAGCTCTTCGAGGGCGATACCGTCTCAGATGTGCTCGCTGCGGTGCTCCGCGCGGACCCCGACATCGATGCGCTGCCCCGGGACACCCCTCCCCGGCTGCGCGGCCTGATTGTGCGATGCCTGGAACGCGATGCCCGGCAGCGTCTGCAATGCGCCGGCGACGCACGAGTGATTCTCGAGTCGGAGGACGGTGGCACCGAGGTGCCGGTCGCTGCGGCCCCCTCCCCCATTCAGCGGTACGGTCTGGCGGCCGGCGCCCTCGGCCTGATCGTCGCGGCTGCGGCCGTTACCTGGGCGCTGTTGGAAAGCCGGCAGGAACCAGCCGCACCGTTGCATTTGGAAATTTCACAGGCAGCCTTCAAGCAGTACTCGAACACGGCGATCTCCCCCGACGGCAGGTGGCTGGCCTATGCTCTCGACGATGACCCCAGCAATCTCCTGATTCGCTCACTTGACGGCTTCGACATCCACGAGGTGTCCGACGCCGCCAACATCGAAAACCCGTTCTTTTCGCCAGACGGACGTTGGATCGCGTATTTTGACCTGATCAGCGATACCGTTGGCAAGGTCACGTTGACCGGCGGATCTCCGGTTCGGCTTTCGGGGGTCCGGATCGGCACCTCGTTCAACACCGGGGCGTGGCATCCGGACGGCTTTTTGATTGTCAGCGGTGCGGCGGTCGAGGGTGAGCTGTACGGTGGGCTTGCCGTGATCCCGGAAAACGGTGGCGACGCATCGTCGCTCACCACCCTCTCCGAGAACGACCTCTACCATCACGAACCGTGTGTGGTTCCAGACTCGGAGTGGGTCCTCTTCACCGCCGAGGATCGGAGCGACTATTCGGTGCGGGCGGTCTCGTTGGAGACTCGCGAAACGAAGCTCATAGTTGCCGGAGCCCTGACTCCGAAGATCCTCGATTCGGGGCACCTTCTCGTCTACCGGTACTCTCAGTCGGATGTGGTGGCCTACCGCTTCGACCCTCGGACGGCAACGATCGAGGGCGAGCCGACTGTCCTGTTGCAAAGCGTCGGCAACGGATCGCGGGAGGGCGGTCGCTACGCCGTGTCGCGCAATGGCACGCTCATCTACTCGGAGATCTCTGACGGCAGCCTGCTGGCGGGCGGCCGAAACGTGGTCTGGGTCGGCCGCGAGGGCCAGATCGAGCCCGCCCTCACGGAGCCGGGCTCGTGGGCGCAACCACGCATCTCGCCGGACGGGCACCGTCTGCTGCTGCGCAAGGTCCTCACACCGGACTGCGGACTCTGGACCTACGATCTCGATCGCGAGACGCTGACCCGCATCACCTTCGCAGAGGATACCCACGACCCTCTGTGGAGCCCGTCAGGCGATACGGTCCAGTTTTCGGGCGGCATCGACCCGACGCGGCCCCTGCGGGAGGTGGCGTCGGACGGCACCGGCCAGCCTCGCTCGATCATCGAATCTGACGTTTCGTACCGGGCGTCCTCGTGGTCTGGGGACGGGCGCCTGCTGGCGCTGGCCGTGCGTGACGGTTCGAACCTCAACGACGACATCTGGGTGCTCGATACCGAGGCCGGTTCGGAGCCCGAGCCGTTCCTTACCAGCCGGTTCGCGGAGCGATATCCGTCCCTCTCGCCCGACGGCCGCTGGATGGCCTACGCGTCCGATGAGAGCGGGCGCTGGGAGGTCTACGTCCGGCCCTACCCCGGAACCGGCGGACGAATCCAGATCTCCAACGGTGGCGGCATCGAACCGCTGTGGTCCGGCAACGGTCGCGAGCTCTACTACCGCGCCGACCGGAAGATGATGGTCGTCCCGTTTGACCTCGGGAGCACGACGTTCGGCCGGCCGGATGAGCTGTTCGACGACCCCTACCTGCGCTCATCGAACATCAGCCCGGATGTGCACTCCTACGATGTGTCCGACGACGGCTCGCGGTTCGTGATGATTCAGAACTCCGACCGGACCGCCGCCAACCCCGACCTCCGCGTCGTCATCGGCTGGCGGGACAGCCTCGGGCTCGACTAGCCCGGACTATTCATGAGGGTTCGCCTCGAGGGCGGCGAGGTGTTGTGGCCAGTGGGGTTTGCGAACCGAGGGGCGCGCAGGCGTACTTGACGGTACGTCGAGCACCGCGAGGCAAGCGAACACCGTTGGATGCGGCACATCGCCGGCCGCAGCAGAAGCTTCATGAATAGTCCGGGCTAGACGCCGTCCACTGCTGTGCGGCTCGAACGCCGTTAGGTGACTGGCCTCAGTCGGTCATGTTTCGGCGCACGGTCTCGGGGACAGAGCGGAACACCACCCACGCTCCGAAAACACACATCAGTCCGCCGATCATGAACGGCATCTCGAACGAATGCATTGCCAGCACGCCGGCGATGAGCGGCCCGAGGGCGAGGCCGAGGCCGAAACCGATGGTGACCACACTCATCTGCCGCCCCTCGCCGCCGCTGGACGACAAATCGGCCGCCACCGCGAACGCCGGTGCGGCGATGGCGCCGGCCGCAAGTCCCTGGACCAGGCGCACGCCAGTGAGCTGCACGGTGGAGGTGACCAGGCCCAGGAGGGCGGTGGCCGGGCCCATCAGCACCAGTCCTCCGACGAGCAGCGGTTTGCGCCCGATCCGATCCGACAACCTCCCCAGGGGCACCTGGAACAGCAGACGGCTGACCATCAACGCGCTGAAGGCGACGGAAAAGCCGAGCGCGGTCTGATCGAGACGCTCGTTGAACTGGTGCTCGAGGGTCGTCATCATCGAAAACGAGCTGGCCATGAGGAAGGTCGCCAGTCCCGCGCCGAAGATGCCCGGGCTGATCAGCTTGGGGTCGAAGATCAGAAACCGCCCGGCGGGCCCTGCGTTCTCTATCGCCGGCGGCTCCTTGACCCACAACGAGACGATGATCAGCCCGAGCAGGACAAAAGCGGCCCCGGCGACGAACACGGAGGGGAAGCCGAAGGTCACGAGGAGGAAACCGGAGATCAACGGCCCTCCGGCAAACCCCACCATCCGCATCGTGGAGTAGATTCCCATCGAGCTACCCCGAGTCTCGCGGCGCGTCGCGACTGCCATCAGCGCCATCGACGCAGGGATCGTCAGGGCCACACCGAAGCCCTGGAGCATACGGAGCAGCAACAGATCGATGAAGCGGGTGGCGAACAGGAAGCCAATCGTTCCAACGCACATGACGGCCAGCCCGGCGACAATCATCGGCTTCCGACGCCCGAGGCGATCGCTCCAGGCTCCGGCGAACGACTGGAGCACGGCAGCAACCAGCCCGTAGAGGGAGAGCAGGAGGCCCACCCGGACCGTTTCCTCGATCCGGATGAGTGGGGCCGGGAGCTTGGCGACGTACAGCGGCAGGGCGATGAACAGGATGCTGTTGCCAACCGCGTCGCCCAAGCGGGCGACGGACAGCGCGATGACCGTGCGGTTGATCCCCCAGCTGTCGGCTCTTCCCATCAGTGTGCCGCGTCCTTTCCCGTGGGCGTCCCCGGCGGGCCGCCCGTGTCGGGGAAGTCTACCTCGCTTCAAGGGCCACGGAATACGAACCGGAATCGGTCCGTGAAGCCCGCCGGGATGGGAGCCCCTGGCAGACAAACCCCAACTTTCCAAAACCCTGAAGCCGAGTACCGATGGGATCAACGTTTCGGAATACGAAGCGATACCAAAGCTATTAAATATGAGAGTAGTCGGAAATGCAGAAAAACGACCGCACTATCGGCGTGGAGTACTTCGCGCGAGCGCGGTGGGATTTCTGAGTCAAGCGCCGCCCATTCCTGTCGACCATGACTGCGTTCGTGATGGAGGTATCGAAATGACCGATTCAGCATCGTTCGATCTGACGGGTCGCGTGGCGATCGTCACCGGCGGCAACGGCGGCATCGGCCGCGCCATCGCCCTCGGTTTCGCGCAGGCGGGCGCCGCCGTAGCGATTTTCGGCCGAAACGAAGAGAAGAATGCAGCAACACTCGCAGAGCTGGAGGCAACCGGTGCGCGAGCCATCGCCGCCACGGTGGATTTGCAGGACCGTGAAGGGCTCGAACCGGCGGTGCGTCGAGTGGAGGCTGAGCTCGGCCCGGTCGACATTCTGGTCAATAACGCAGGCATCGTCTCGCTCAGCGGCGGCATCCTACACGAGTCGCCTGAATCCTGGGACGAGGTGATAGAGATACAGCTGAGCTCGGTATTTCTGCTGTCGAAGGTCGTCGCGGCGTCGATGGCGCAGCGCGAGCACGGCAAGATCATCAACGTCGGCAGCATGTACTCATTCTTCGGATCTGGGTTGATCCCTTCCTACAGTGCCGCCAAGGGCGCGATTGTCCAGCTGACCAAGTCGATGGCAATCGAGCTCGCCCCGAGCGGCATTCAGGTGAACGCCATTGCACCCGGGTGGGTCGAAACCGACATGACGGCGCCGGTCCGAACCGAGGATTTCAAGGCGATGAACGACGAAATCATGTCGCGGACGCCGGCGGGGCGCTGGGGTCAGACCGAGGAGATGGCTGGACCGGCGATCTTCCTGGCCTCGCAGGCCTCAGACTTCGTCACCGGCGAGACGATTCGGGTGGACGGCGGCTACGCGATTCGCTGAATCGGGAACCAGCGCCAGCCCATGATTTCTCGTGAGCGTCATCATGACTGGGCCAATCGGATCATACTTTTCACCCTGACGAGACCCCCGACCCCTGGACCTTCAGTCCCACCTGACCTCAGCCCGCAAACAAGTTCCCAAAAGTCTGGCACCCAGGAAATTGTCGGGTCTGGCACCTCCATGTGATGCAACATCGTGCTTGGGTACCACACCTCGCTGTGGCTCGGCGTCGCCACGTAACACCGTTCCCTGCTCTGTTAAAATCTTCGCAGGAAGGGTCACATAATCGACGATACAACGCCGATGTCGGGGGGTATTTCGAGATTCGAAATATCAGAGCGCCTCGGCGAAGGCGGGATGGGTGTGGTGTATCGCGCCCGCGACACCTTCCTGAAGCGCGACGTCGCCCTCAAGCGGATCAAGCCCGGCCTTGCGGAGAACCGGGAGGTCCGGGCCAGATTTCTCCGTGAATGCCGGGCGGCCGCGGCGATCAGCCACCCCAATGTGGCGACCATCTACGAGGCCGGGAGCTGTGACGACGGCTCCATCTACCTCGCTTCAGAATTCATTCGCGGTGAGAGCCTCGTCCAGCGGCTGCGGCGTGAACGCCTGTCGCTGGAAGAGCAGCTGAGTCTGGCAGTCCAGCTGACCCGGGGTCTGGCGGCGGCCCACGAAGCCGGCATCGTCCACCGCGACATCAAGCCCGGCAACCTGATGGTGACCGACGACGGACGCCTGAAGATCCTCGATTTCGGTCTCGCACGTCTCAACCAGCCGTTGGCCGGACAAGCCGACGATGACGGCGACACGCTGACCCGGACTCGGCCGGGACATTTCCTCGGCACGCCGGCCTACATGTCGCCCGAACAGGTCACGGGCACCGAGGTCGACGCGACCTCCGACGTCTTTTCGTGCGGTTGCGTGCTGTACGAGATGGTATCCGGCAAGGCTCCGTTCAGTGCCGACTCGGTTTCGGAAACAGTTCGCCGCATCCTCAGTGAAGATCCGCCCGACCTCGACACACTCGCCGAGGATGTGCCTCCGGGCCTTGTCGACATCATCCGCAGAGCGCTCGCAAAAAAGCCGACCGACCGTTTTGCCGACGCATCCGAAATGGCACAAGCTCTCACCGCTGTCCGCGACCAGACAGCTCCAGCCTCTGTCCACGAGCCGGAGACCCGGCCTCATCGGTCTCGGCGTATCAAAGTCGGTCTCGCGGCGGGTGGCGCGATTATCGCCGCAGCCCTGTTGTCCTGGTTCTTCGGCAGATCGACTCTGGCCTTCGAAACGAAGGATCGTCTCCTCATCACGAGTGTCGTCAACCAGACCGACGAGGAGGCCTTCGATCTGGCGCTGCGCACCGCGCTCGAGGCCGACCTCCAGCAATCTCCCTACGTGAGTTTGTTTCAACAAAGCCAGGTGGCTTCAGTGCTGCAACTGATGCGGCTCGATCCGTCCGCCCCGGTCAACGAAACGCTGGGCCGTGACATCTGTCGCTTCGCCGGCATTCGGGCCATGCTGGTACCGCGAATCCTGGCGGTCGGGAACGCCTACGAGCTGCAGGCGATTCTGGTCGATCCGGTCAGCGGACGACACGTCGACCGTATTCGCGTCTCGGCCCAGGGGAGAGAACAGGTGCTACTGAACGCCATCGACAAGCTCACGCGAGAGGTGCGCAAGCGGCTGGGAGAGTCTCTCGAGTCAATCGAAGAGGCAGATATACCGGTGGTGACCGTCGCAACGTCGTCGTGGGAAGCTCTCAAGTACCTGGCGATGGCGCGATCGGCGTGGTGGGCCGGCCAGTTCGACGAGGCGACCGGACTCTTCGAGCTGGCCCTGGAAAAGGACCCGGAATTCGCCTCTGCCAAAAGGGGGCTGGCGCTCATTCTGATCCAGTTCAAAGGCGAGAAAGAACGTGGACAGCAGCTCCTGCGAGAGGCGTTGGTGAACGCCGACGGCCTGCCGGAACGCGAACGCCTGATGATCAGGGCCGCCAACAGTCAGTTCGTCGACGAGGATCTCGAGGCAGCCCTCGCCGAGTACGAGCTGATCTGCGACCTGTTTCCCGATTCTGCGTCAGCCCACAACAATCGCGGCCACGTCCTTTTGGCCCTCGGGCGGACTCGCGAGGCCCTGCCGATGTTCGAAAGGGCCGCTGAGCTCGATATCACCACCACACCTCCGCTCATCAGCCTCTACTTCGTATACCTGAACCACTTCCGCAATGCAGCAAAGGCCGCCGAGGCGGCACGAAGACTGGTCGAACGCGCACCCCAGAATGTCGGCTTCCGCGTCATGCTCGCGTGGAGCCTGGCCGCCGAGGGTCTGGTAGATGAAGCACTCGAGCTGACCCGCACGGCTGTTGACGAGGAACCGCATCATCCCTACGGCCTGCCGAACCTGGCACACCTGCTCTACGCCTCCGGCTCCGACGACGAGGCGGTGATTCACTATCGCACCGTCTACGACCTCACCGTCGATGGCGAACTCCGGGGCGAGCGATGGGCGGCTGCACGTAATCTCGCCGTCTCCCTGGCCTCGGCCGGTGAAGCGGACGAGGCCCGGCGGCTGGCGGACAGCGAGGCGTCCATCCTCCTCGCCTCCCCGGAGGAAACGCCACGAGAAACTCAACAACAATTAGCGCTGGCGCAGCTGCGAGCCATCTCGGGCCTGGATACCCAGGCGAGAGGACACATCGAGAGAGCGGAGCGCCTCGGTCTGAGCGACCCGGTCTCGATTCTCGCCCTCGCCCAGGCCCACGCATTTCTCGGGGATTTCGAAACCGCTCTTGGCGAAGTAGCTCGTTCCCTCGAAGGGGGTTATCCGGATCCGTTCATGCCGCTGTACCTGCCGTCCCTGAGGCCGCTGCGATCCGACAGCCGCTTCCTCGCCTTGTTTGCCCCGCCCGAAGAAGAGATCGACATGCCACCCGACCGGAACTTCGCAACGGATGAGCTCCACAGCAACGAGTCACGGCAAGAGACCGGTGGCAGCGCCGACGAGTGGTGGAAGAAGAAGTAACCATCACGGACAGCACATGCAGATCGCACCTTGGGTGCACGAGTCCCTTGACAACTTCGAAGCGTCTGACCTCTCCAAGTGATCCGTGGCATTTTTCAGCGCTCGTCAGGAATTGCGGGTCTGCAGTACATTGTTTCGGAAACAGCCATTGATGCAAAACAGAGGGGAGGCTACATCCCGTGTTCCTCGGTCATTTTGGAGTCGGTTTCGGGGCCAAAGCGGCGGCGCCGAAGACGTCGCTCGGAACTCTCTTCCTGGCCGCGCAGTTCGTAGACCTCCTGTGGCCCACCCTGCTGCTGATCGGCCTCGAAAAGGTGGTGATCGCTCCCGGCATCACAACGGTCACACCGCTCGATTTCACGCACTACCCGTGGACCCACAGTCTGCTCATCACACTGGTATGGGCCGCGCTGTTCGGTGGCACGTACTTTCTCGTGAGCCGGTACCCGAAGGGCGCGTGGATCTGTGGCGCCGCCGTCGTCAGCCACTGGCTGTTGGACCTCCTATCACATCGGCCGGACCTCCCGCTGATGCCGGGAGGCGCAACCCGGGTCGGTCTCGGGCTCTGGAACTCGTTACCCGCCACGCTGGTCGTCGAGATCGCCATCTTCGCGACAGGAGTCTGGCTCTATGCACGCACCACCACGGCGCTCGATCGCACCGGCTCGATCGCCTTGTGGAGCCTGGTCGGATTCCTTATCATCGCCTACCTCGGCAATCTCTTCGGTCCGCCCCCGCCAGACGTCAGGGCTCTTGCATGGGTTGGCCAGGCTCAGTGGCTGCTCGTCATCTGGGCATACTGGATCGACCACCACCGAACGGCCAACGTGTCGATCGCATCCTGATGGCCAGCTCCGTTCATGTGCCCGTGCAATGAGTGCCCACGCAATCAGTTGTGGCCCAGGATTATGGCGTCACCGACGACCACAGATCGGTGGTTCCCCACTCGAAACCATCGGCAAAGATGAGCGATAGCGTCGCCGGCATGACATCTGCGAAAGACAAACCGACGCGGAGGTCATCGAAGAAGGCAGGTTGGCCGTCCATCTGATCGCCTCTTATCGAGATTGACGCGATTTTCCCGCCGCCGCTATTCAGCAACTCAGCCGATACGCCGTCGATGACCGGCGGGCTTGACTCGTCGACGGGGTCCACCCAGATCGTGACAACCTCGTTGTCGTCCAGACCGCCGCCTTCGGTGTCGCCGTATTCGATCCGGACGAGCACCAGCTGCTCGTCGGCGGTCACCGTGCCGCCGCTGACGACACCGCTGATGCCGCCGTTCCCCACGATGTACGCCCCACCACTGATTCCAAACGAGAAGTCGACCGTACCGCCGCCGTCGAGGCTCACAAGCTCGAGCTCAAACGTCATGTCTCCGCCTGCCCTCGCAGGGTCAATCAGAAAGCTCGCGTAAAACAGATCACCGTCGGTCTCATAGAGAACATGTTCGGCCGTGGTGTTCCGTGTCGCCCTGCGGGCTCCGTTGTCGCCAGCCGGCCGGTCGTAGACGGCCTTGCCCGTACCGGCGTCGTCGTCGGCCTCGGTCTTGTTGACATAGAAGTTGCTTTCCGGAAAAAGCGTCCAGTTGCCGATCAGTCCGGCGGCCGGCCCCGCCGGGTCAGCCGAGATCAATGCGTTGTCCGGATAGGCCGTGAACGTTTCCTCGATGATTGATGCCGCCTGCAAAGAGGCAGCCAGCGCGAATAGACACAGGGCTATGACGCCTGCCGCGATTCCGTGAATTCTCATTCGATTGCCCTCCGACATTCTTCCGATCCCGCCGTCACACGTGTCATATGCGCAGTCCAAGGTACCGGTTGTGGTCGCTGCCGACCGGGTTGATGATTCGCGTTCTGCCCTGGAAATCTCCCGCCGGTCAATCCGGCGGTGCGGCACGCTCACTCGATCCACTGCACGACCGGTGCCAACTTCCCCGAGTTTTGACAAGTAGTTCGAGAATGGTTATTTGGCTGCAGATGAGTCGCGATCGGCCGCCTCGGTTTCGAACCTCGGAGAGTCGATGTACCACGCCGGTTGTGGCAAATCGACCCACTCGATGCTGCGTGCCGCATTCACCATCGCATCGACATGGGTGCCACCTTCAGCATTCACCATCGTCGTGGGTGCAGGTGTCCAGAAGTGGTGTTGCCGAGGGTGACGGCGTAGGTTGCCTCCCCTATCGACGTGCCACCACAACCGGGAGATCCGCCTCCCCGGACACGGCTCTCCCGCTCAACGACGGGAATCTCTGCACCTCGCCAAACCCGGCCACACGCAGGGCATCGTCGAGCTCTTCCTCGGAGTAGGCTTCGTTGCTCAGGGCGAAACTGCTCACCGAGGCCGTCTCGGCGTCAATGACGGACCAGCGAAAGGTCGACGCCGCGGCCTCCGCATCCCAGAAGTTCTCCTGGAGCACCAGGTGCGGCTTGCCGGAGAAGAGCCCCGACGGCGCGGAGTACCAGCTCGGAGCAGCCTCACCGTCCCTTTGAATCTGGGCGGCGGACTGCAGCTCCAGCAGCAGGCGCCCGCCGGGCGCGAGCGCAGCGTGGGCCTTCCTCAGGATCTCCATGCCGTGGTGTCTTGGAAAGACATTGAACTGCCCGTAGATCATCATCACCAGGTCGAACCCGGCGCCGAACGCCTCCTCCCGCAGATCAGCCAG
>JAJDNM010000045.1 GCA_022340665.1 Acidobacteriota bacterium
TCCGTCCGTTTGTGAAATATTTTTCAAGCAATTCGCGCGGATTTCTGTAGGTGGCGGATACGCCTCGGCCTGCGCCTTCCGCGAGCTTCGAAACAGTTCGTCTGTAGAGTGTTCCTTCGGCCGAAATCCCCGCAAATTGCTCACTGAGGTGCCACGTTCACTGAGGTACCACGTTCACCATTGCACCATTGTGCCCCGGGGGTGTTGCTTGAGTGCCCGGACAATGGTGCAATGGTGAACGTGGCACCCCGCCGACAATGGTGCAATGGTGAACGTGGCACCCCGCCGCACCCCGCGGCGCGGGTGGAACCCGCCCCTACGGCTTTTTTGGGGAGTTCCTCGGTTCTACTCGTATCGGAGGGCGTCGATCGGCGCGAGTCGTGAAGCCCGAATTGCTGGCCACATCCCGAAAACCAGGCCAACCACGGAGCAGAAGACCACGCCCCGAACCGCCCACTCCATCGGCACGTGGACGTAGAAATCGGTGAACAACGTGACGATATTGCCGAGGCCGAACCCGACCATGACCCCGATGATGCCGCCGATATTACAGAGGACCACCGCCTCCATCAGGAACTGAAGGAGGATCACACGACGCTTTGCGCCAAGCGCTTTTCGGATGCCGATCTCCTTGGTGCGCTCGGTGACCGAAACCAGCATGATGTTCATGATGCCGATGCCGGCCACGATGAGGGCCACGATTCCCAGCACGAACGCCGTCGTCTTGAGGCCAGCGGTGGCCTGATTGAAGGCCCTGATTTCGGAGTCGGTCGTGAAGTAGAAGAAATTGTCGCGGTCGCGCGGGCTCACTCCGCGAGCCGTGCGCAGGACCGCACGGGTCTCCTCGATGGCATCCTGAAGCTCGACGTCGGGTGCTGACCGCACCGTGATGTAGATCGAGCGTTGGGTCCCCGGCTCGTCGCGAGACCCGTAACTTCCCAGCCAGGCTGTGATCGGGACAAGCACATATTGATCGAACCGACCGCCGAACGCCGACTTTCGTTCCTGGAACACACCCTGGACCGTGTATTTGTGACCGTCTACCTTGATCTTCTTGCCGATCGGATCGATGAACGGAAACAACTCCTGTGCGATGCCGAAGCCGATGACCGCTACCTTTCGGCCGATCATCACGTCTTCTTCAGAAATGTTGCGGCCGAGCTCGACGTAGTGGGTGTTGTTTTCCGGGTACTCCGGGGTCCCCCCACAAATGAAGCAGCTGGCCTCGGTGGAGTTGTCCCGAAAGCTCACTCGCGCGTTGTAGTGCCAGAGCTCGGCCCCGACGAGATCGACCGATTTCACACCCTCCCTGATCGCGTACGCATCCTCCAAAGTGAGCGGGGGCCAGCGTGCGATTTCGCGGAAGTTCACGTCCCGGTTATCGTTGAAGTTGCCGCGTGGCTCCTTCTGGATCTGGAACGTACGATTCGACAGTACGCTGAGCTCTCGCTCCATGGTTGACTGAACCACCGACACGCCGGTCATGACAGCGATGATCGCCGCGACCCCCGCGATGATACCGACAAGCGTCAGGATCGAACGCAACTTGTGCGCTCCGATCGCGGAGACAGCCATCTTGACGGACTCGATCCAGGTCATGGATCCCGATCTCCAGACGTCACCCGGTTCTCTTCGGTGCCATCATAGCCGTTTCCGCAGACAGGGGGGGGTGATTCGTCCGAAGTCGTTGCTGAATATCGGGTGGGCTACTCGTATCTGAGCGCTTCGATCGGCGCCAGGCGGGAGGCTCGAATCGCAGGCCACATCCCGAAGACCAGACCAACCACCGAGCAGAAGATCACCCCGCGGACGGCCCACTCCACAGGAACATGAACGGCGAAATCGGTGAACAGCGTGACGATGTTGCCGAGTCCGAAGCCCAACAACACACCGATGACACCACCGATATTGCACAGGACGATGGCCTCCATCAGGAACTGGAGCAAAATTGCCGGCCGTTTCGCGCCCAGCGCCTTGCGAATGCCGATCTCCCTGGTGCGTTCGGTGACCGACACCAACATGATGTTCATGATGCCGATGCCGGCCACAACCAGGGCGATGATCCCGAGCACGAACGCGGCGGTTTTGAGCCCCGCGGTAGCATCGTTGAATGCGCGAATTTGTGAATCGGTGGTAAACCAGTGAAAGGTGTCACGATCGCGCGGACTCAAACCGCGAGCTGCCCGCAGCACGGACCTGGTTTCCTCCAGCGCCTCTTCGAGCGGGACGCCGTAACGCGAGCGCACCGTGATGAAAATCGAGCGTGGGCGCCCGGCCTCATCACGTGAGCCGTACATCTCCATCCACACCGAGATCGGCATCAGGACGTATTGGTCGAACCGACCACCCATGGCCGATTTACGTTCCGCGAACACGCCCTGAACCGTGAACTTGTGGCCATCGACCTTGACCGTCTGTCCCACCGGGTCGGTGAAGGGAAAGAGCTCCTCTGCGATGGCGTGTCCGAGCACGACGACCCGCCGGCCGATCACCACGTCTTCCTCGCTCAGGTTTCGCCCGAGCTCCACATAGTGGGTATTATTTTCCGGGTACTCCGGCGTCCCTCCGCAAACCATGTTGTTGGCTTCGGTGGACCTGTCGCGAAAGCTGACTCGCGTGTTGTAATGCCAGAGCTCGGCACCGACCAGATCAACCGACTTCGCCCGTTCCCGGATGGCGTAGACGTGTTCCATGGTCAGCGGAGGCCATTTCGCCATCTCTCTGAAGTTGATGTTGCGGTTGTTGTTGAAACCGCCCATCGGGAACTTGGTGATTTGAAAGGTTCGGTTCGAGAGAACGCTGAGTTCGGCTTCCATCTGGCTCTGTACCACCGAAACCCCGGTCATCACCGAGATGATCGCTGCCACGCCGGCAATGATTCCGACGAGGGTGAGTATCGAACGCAGCTTGTGCGCTCCGATGGCGGAGATGGCCATTTTGAAGGATTCTGTCCAGGTCACGTCCAGGCCCTTTCTCTACTCGTAATGCAGTGCGTCGATCGGGTTGAGCCGCGACGCACGCCAGGCGGGTATGAAGCCGGAGATCACGCCTACCGCCACCGACACCGTCAACGCAATCACCACGATCGGCATCGAAACACTGGCCGGAAGCAGAAAGCGATCGATGGCGACGGCGACGCCAAACGAGAGCGCGACCCCGATTGCCCCGCCGATCAGACAGATAGCCGAAGATTCGAGTAAAAACTGTAGCAGGATGGCTCGGCGCTTTGCGCCGATAGCTTTTCGAATCCCGATCTCCCGCGTGCGTTCGGTGACCGATACGAACATGATGTTCATCACGCCGACACCGCCGACGAAAAGAGAGATCCCCGTCACCGCCATGCCGATCATCAGCACCACTCCCATGACGTTATTGAACGCTTCGAGAAGGGAGTCCATCTTGTTTATCGCGAAGTCGTCCTCTTCATTCGGTGCGAGGCGCCGGATTTTTCGCATCTCGCCGACGACCTCATACTCGAAGTCCTCGACATCCGCGCCCGGCGGCGCCTTGACGGCGAAATCGAAGCTGCGTTGCCGGCCACCGAACTCCCTGACAAAGGTCGTCACAGGCACGAAGACCTGGCTGTCGAAATCGGGTCCTCCAAAGAATCCGGCGCTCCCCTGCTTCTCCATGACCCCGACAACGCGGAAATCCGCTCTCCCGACCTTGATCTTCTTGTTGATCGGGTCCACATCCCCGAACAGCTGCTCGCGCATCGTCGTGCCGATCACGCACACGTGACGTTTGAACTCGACGTCGTGTTCGGTCAGAAATCGCCCGTACTCCGGCACCGCGCTGGAAACCAACATGTGCTTGTGAGTGGTGCCAATGACGGTGGCGTTTTCGATCACCTCAGACATATATTTGATCGGCCGTCGAGTATCGTCGGTGGGGTTCACCGCCACCCCGCGGGGGAGCCGCCGGGAGAGCTTCTCGCTGTCCTTGAGACTGAGGTTTGGACGATTGCGGAACTGGAAGAAACGACCCTGAAATATCCAGGGAACCCGAGAGACATAGAGCACATCGGTGCCGAGCACCGACACGCTTTCACGGAAGTTATTGGCGAGGCCGTTGGCCGCCGTCATGGTCGTTACCACGGCCACGATTCCGATGATGATTCCCAGGGTGGTCAGGATTCCCCGGGCCTTGTTGGCCCTGAGCGCCGCAAATGCGATCTTGAGCGCCTCCGCCGAACTGTGGAGCCGAGCCCGCATACCTCACCACCTTTTGTCGCGAGGCCGCAAAGCCGCGGTGAGATGTGGTGTCTGTAACCTGAGGGCTACGGAGTCGTACTCGACGCTACGTCGAGCAGCCCGATGCGAGCGAACGACGTAGATTGCCGCGGATTCCCAGCCGCAGCAGAAGGGTGGCGAGATATGCGGGCTGTTCATGCCGCCTCGGACTGAAAGCTGTCGCTGGCAATCAGGCCATCCAGGAGTCGAATCTCCCGATGGGCGTGGCTCGCGATGTCGTCTTCGTGGGTCACCAGGATGATCGTGTTGCCCTCCGCGTGCAAACCATCGAAGACCTCCATGATCTCGGCGCCAGTGTTGCTGTCGAGATTTCCGGTCGGTTCGTCAGCCAGGAGTATCGAAGGTTGGTTGACCAACGCCCGTGCGATCGCCACGCGTTGGCGCTGCCCACCAGAAAGCTCATTGGGCCGGTGCTTCATGCGATCCGCGAGGCCCACCTTGGCGATCGCCTCTTCGGCGAGCTGCTTGCGTTTTGCCGGTCGGATCCCGGCGTAAATCAGCGGCAGTTCAACGTTGTGAAAGACATCTGAACGAGCTAATAGATTGAAGGTCTGGAAGACGAAGCCGATCTTTTCGTTTCGGATCTCTGCCAGCTCATCCTCGCCCAGCGTTCCGACGTCTGCACCATCGAGCCGGTATGTCCCCGACGTTGGCACATCGAGACAGCCGATGATGTTCATCAAAGTCGACTTGCCGGAGCCCGAGGGTCCCATGATCGCGACGTACTCGTTCTCCGCGACATCGAAAGAAACTCCGCGCAACGCGTGCACGCCGACCGAGTTCATGTCGTAGATCTTCTCAACCGAGCGAAGCTCGAGGGTCATCGCCTCATCCCTTCTTTTCGTCACCACCAAGTGAGACCATCGATCCGTCCTTCAAATCCCGACTGATGGCTCGGTAGTTGCCGGTGACCACCTGTACATCCTCCTCGAGCCCGTCGGCTATTTCGATGTACGTCTCGCTCTGAATGCCGGTCTTGACCTGGCGGGCCTCGGCACGGCCGTCCTTGACGATCCAAACGATCTCGACAAAGCCCTCGGAGTCGGGGGTGAAACGCGCCTCCTCACCCTCGCCGGTCTGCTCGGCACCAAGCTGTTCGAGGGTGCGGACGGCGACGCTCTGGATCGGAACGCTGAGGCAGTCCTCGCAAACATCCGTCACTATTTCCGCCGATGCAGTCATCCCCGGTCGGAGTTCGTCGACCGGGTCGATGATCGCCACCTTGACCTCGAACTCAGTCTTCTCGTCGGTGGTGCCCAGACCCGAAGATTTCGCGCTGTTGGCGATCTCGGTCACCTTCCCCTTGAGCTTGACATCCGGCAGCGCGTCAACCTCGATCTCCGCCTCGTCACCGATCGAGACCGACACGATATCGTTCTCGTCGATGTCGACCAGCGCTTCCATCCCCTCCAGGTTCGAGATCTCGAGAATCACGTCTTCCTGAAACTGCGAACCGAGGGCGATCTCCCCGATTTCCTTGTTGAGCTTGCTCACCGTACCCGACATCGGGGCGTAGATTGTCGTCTTGGCCAGATCGTCGCGAGCCTGGCGAAGCGCCGCCCGCGCCTGTTGTCCCTGGTCGAGCGCCGATTGGTAACGCGCCTTCTCCACCTCGGCGGCCGCATACACCGTATCGAGCACGGATTGTGACTCCAGATTACGGTCGAAGAGCTCTTTCGTGCGCTCGTAGTCCTTCTCCGCCTTCACCATGTTCTCGCGAGCCAGGTTGGCGTTCGCCTGTGCAGCAGAGAGATTTGCCTGAGCGCTTTCGACCGCGGCCAGGTACCGCTCTCGGTCGAGCTCGACAAGCAACGTCCCCTGCTCGACCCACTCGCCCTCCTCGACCTCGAGGCGCGTGATCTTGGCGCTCACATCGGCCGAAATATTCACCTGGATCATCGGTTGGATCTTGCCGGTGGCCGTCACGGTCTGCACCACCTGACGACGGCCGACGTCCTCAGTCTCGACCTCGATGCCCTCCACACCGCCCCGGCGCGTCGCCAGAGTCAGACCCGCGACCACGATGACCGCAATTATTGGGAGCCCTATGAGCAGTTTCTTCTTCATGTTCATTACCCCACACCTGCATCGCACCAGTTGGTGTTGATGTGTTTCGACGCTCTCCTTTGTGTACGTGGAAAGGCGGTGTTAGGTTGCGCGAACACGAATTCGGATTTCGGAATTCCTCCACCCCCCCCCGGCTCTGAGATGAATCACGGGGTAGGAGGGCGGAATTCAGAAATCAGAATTCCGTGTTCAACGTTGAAGCTGTTCCAAGCGTTCGCGGACCTTCTCGGCGTGGCCCTTCGCCTTGACCCGCTTCCATTGGTGAGCGACAACGCCCTCCGGGTCGATGATGACCGTCGATCGGATGACGCCGACCGTGACCTTACCGTAGAGGTTCTTCTCCCCCCATGCGCCGTAGGCCTCCATGACCCCGTGCTCAGGGTCGCTCAACAGCCGAACACCGAGGTCGTACTTGGCGATGAACTTCCGATGCTTCTCGGGCGAGTCCGGGCTGCAGCCCAGTACGATCGCGTTCATCCCATTGAAGTCCTGAATACCTTCGGTGAACTCGCAGGCCTCGGTAGTGCAGCCGGGCGTGTCATCCTTCGGATAGAAATAGAGCACCACCCACTGACCTGCAAAATCAGACAGCGCGACCTTCTTCTCGTCCTGGTCCAACAGCGTGAAGTCTGGAGCCTTTTTTCCTTCTACTACCTTCGCTTTGCTCATCGTGCCTCCTCAGAATTCGGTCTTCAGCCACGTTTCCGCTCCCGATCCCGCTCACAACGTAAATAGCGCTGAACCTCCGTTCGATATTTCCGGGATCGGGTTCGGGTTCGGGATCGACTTCCGGGAACCAGCTACAATGCCGGCCACAAGGAGTGCCAGATGAAATCGTGCCGCTGTTTCGCCATCACCCTGTTGCTTGTCACGCTGACCATCGGAATCGGGGGCGTCTCGTTCGCCGAAGACGAGGCCACGCAATCGAAGGCAAACCCTGCGCTGCTCGACCCCAGTCTGGCCACGGGGAAGGCCCCTGATCTCTACCGGGTCAAGATGGAAACCACCGCCGGCGATTTCGTCATCGAGGTCCACCGGGAGTGGGCACCACGCGGTGCCGACCGTTTCTACAACCTGGTCAAGGTCGGGTATTTCACCGACGTCGCCTTTTTCAGGGTCATCAAGGGATTCATGGCCCAGGCCGGCTTCCACGGCGACCCGACCGTGTCACGAGCCTGGCTGAGCTCGCGCATCAAAGACGATCCCGTCAAGCAGTCCAACACGACGGGAATGGTCACCTTTGCGATGGGCGGTCAACCTAACACGCGCAGCACACAATTCTTCATCAACTATGCCGACAACTCCTACCTCGACAAAAGCGGATTCGCGCCCTTCGGCAAGGTGGTCGAGGGTTACGAATCGGTGAAGGCGCTCTACGGCGGCTACGGCGAGGGGGAGCCGAGTGGCAAGGGTCCTGCCCAGTCGAAGCTGTTTCGTCGGGGAAACCCTTATCTGAAAGCGGAGTTCCCGGAGCTGGACTACATCACTAAGGCGTCGATCATCGAGTGAGCTCGCGCTGGATGCTCGATACTGGTCACTCGATTCTCGATACTCGATTCTCGAGAGTCGATGCTTGAGAGTCGAGGTCCGAGTTGCCGAGCCTGCCGTTCTGTCGAAGGAGGATTTTGGGGGGTGCGTGGGCGGATCGAACTTCGAGCGACGAGAATCGAGTATCGGTCGGGCGGGTGGGCGCGCTATAGTCTACCGAGACGGACACGATGACGGCTGAAAATCACGATCGGCGACCGAACCCGGCGACCGCAGCCGAGCAGGTTTTGCGCCTCGCCGCCGACCGTGGTTTCATCTCCCACGACCAGGCCGAGTCGACGATTGTCCAGGTGCGCGAGCGTCTGCTCTCCGCCGGCCTCTACGACAGTGACGATGCGTCACTCGAGCTCGTCATCCCGGATGAGCTGCTGAGGAATGACACCCTCGCCCGCCTCGCGCGCGAACTCGGCTATGAAGACGAGGATTGGTTTCCCCGCCCTCCGTCGGACTCCGGCGGCAATATCGATCCGCAAATGAGCAGCGACCCGTTCGAGGTCTTTCCCGTTTCCGGTTGGGACCGCTACGAGTTCGTGGAATTCATCGGCCGCGGCGGCATGGGCGATGTATTCAAGGCGCGGGATCCCCGGCTCGGACGGCACGTGGCCCTCAAGTTCCTTCGCCGGGACGATCCCGAGCAGGTCAAACGGTTCCTGCGAGAAGCCAAGGTTCAGGCCAAGGTCGAGCACGAGAACCTGTGCCCGGTCTACGAGGTCGGCGAGGCCGGTGGGCACTCCTATATCGCCATGCAGTACGTTGCTGGCGGTTCGATCAAGGAAATCGCCGATCTCGTCGGTATCCAGGAAAAGGTCGAAATCATGGTCGACGTGGCGGATGCTCTCCACGCCGCCCACCAAGCCGGCCTCATCCATCGAGACATCAAGCCGGCCAACATCCTCGTAGACTGCACCCCCGAAGGTGCCTGGCACCCGTACGTGGTCGATTTCGGTATCGCTCGCGAGGTCGACACGCCGCACGATCTGACCATCTCCGGGATGGTTCTCGGCACACCCGCCTTTTGCTCGCCCGAGCAGGTACGGGGAGAAACCTCGAAGCTCGATCGGAGAACCGACGTCTACGGGATCGGCGCCACCCTCTACTGGTTCCTCACGGGCCAGTCTCCGTACGCCGGCGCCTATCCCGAGGTGGTCGCGGGCGTCACGGAGAAGGACCCTCTACCTCCCCACCGTGTTGATCCGTCGATACCGGTAGATCTCGAAACCATCGTTCTCAAGTGCCTCGAGAAGGAGCAGGATCGACGGTATGCCACGGCGCGTGAGGTCTCCGAGGACCTGAGACGATTCCTCGGCCGGGAGCCGATCGCGGCACGTCCGGCCAGCCTCCTCTACAAGCTCAACAAATGGATCCGGAAGAATCCCGGACTGGTCGCCGCGGCGGTCATCGTCGCGCTGTCCTTTG
This sequence comes from Acidobacteriota bacterium, assembly GCA_022340665.1. Lineage (NCBI taxonomy): Bacteria > Pseudomonadati > Acidobacteriota > Acidobacteriota bacterium. Next base: position 9,285 of record JAJDNM010000045.1, read on the forward strand.
CGGCCCTCGGTTCACTCGCCCTGCGTTCTATCCTCCGCACGCGACGGCAGGCCGCGATAGCTCAATCGCTGACCGAGCGGGCCAAGGAAATCGAAGGTTTTGCCCGGGTGGCAGCGATGATGCCGTTGCACGATCGAACTTCCGAGCGCGGTGTCATCCGCCAGCAAATGCTCGATATCGAAGCGGAGATGGCGCGGCTCGGTTCGATCAGCGATGGCCCGGGACACTACGCCCTCGGCAGGGGATATCTGACGCTCCTCGACGACCAGAAGGCCCGGCAGCATCTCGAGCTTGCCATCGACCGGGGTTACTCCGGTCCAGGCGTTTCCTACGCCCTCGGCATGGTGCTCGGCCGCCTCTACCAACGCGAACTGGGGCTCGCTCGGCGACTCGAGAACGAGAATCTCCGAACCGCGCGGATTCGGGAGATCGAACAGCAGCTCCGCGATCCGGCGCTGACCTACCTCCGCTCGGGCAGCGGTTCATCGATCGAGGGAACGGGGTATGCGGAGGCATTGATAGCGTTCTTCGACGGCGACCTGGACGGCGCTCTCGAGGCCACCCGGCAAGCCTTCGCGGAGGAGGCCTGGCTCTACGAGGCGAAGCGCCTCGAGGGCGACATCCTCCTCGAAATGGGCGCCGGGCGCGCACTTCACGGCGATGCCGATGGGGCCCTCGAGATGCTTGAAGAGGCGGGCGGCGCGTACGCATTGGCAGCGAACATCGCACGCTCCGACCCGAGCGTGTACGAGGGAGAGTGCGGCCGTTGGACGCAGATCATGGAGCTTCAGCGTCGGCGAGGGGAAGAGGTTCTCGAGCCCTTCAATTCGGCGGTGGCCGCGTGCGACCGGTCGCTGGCAATCGATCCCGAGCGGGCCAGCGTGCACGAGCGCCTCTCGCATCTCTACTGGCGCTGGGCGGATCTGGTGAACGACCGCGGCGGCGATTCCGGGCCATTCCTCGACCAGGCGATCGCGGCCGCCGATCGCGCCATCGGGCTCGATCCCGAGAGTGTTCCGGCGTTCTTCACGCGCGGTGGCGCCCTGACTGTCACTGCCCTCGGCGAGATGGCTCGCGGGGAGGACCCCCGCCCCACACTTAACGACGCCGTGTCGAGCTTCGAGTCCGCGATCGCCATCGACCCAGGGTTCGTCCTGGCGCACGATGACCTCGGCTACGCGTGGGAGCTTCTGGGCCGCTACCAGATGGGCATCGGCACTGATCCCAGACCATCTCTCGAGCGCGCCGTCGAGGCCTTCGAACGCGCCAACGACCTCAACCCGGCCTACGCCAACGCCTACAACAACAGGGGCATCGCGCTGTGGCGCACCGGGATCTACGAGCTTCGCACTGGAGCGAACCCGACGGGCACATTTTCCGGGGCCGTCGCCGCCTTCGACAGCGCGATCGAGCGCAACCCGGACTACGCCTACGCCTGGGCCAACCGCGGCCTGGCCGGCCGCTGGCTCGCGAGATACGAGCTGGCAATCGGTAACGACCCCAGCGCTACTCTGGACCGCGCTCGCACCGACCTGCAGCGCGCGCTGGAACTCAATCCCCAGATTTTCTGGGCTTATCCAGAGCTGACCGCTGTCGAGTTGGCCGCCGCCCTTTGGGCGATGCAGATGAACGAATCGCCGGTCCGATACCTGGATGCGGCCGAGGCCGCCGCCTCGAAGGCTCTGGTCGCCAACCCGCGAAACGCGACCGCCTACCAGAGCGCCGCGGAGGTCGCTCGCTGCCGCGCTGAGTGGAAGCTCCGCCAGGGGCGATCCGTACGAGCGGATCTGGTCGAAGGGAACAGGCTCATCGAGGAAGCATTCGAGCGTAATCCCGAGCTCGCCAACGCGATGGTCACCGAAGCTTGGCTCAAGATCATCCAGGCGGAGGCGGAGAGCGACCCACGCAGCCGCTCTGCCCTGGCCTCCGAGGCTTCCAGCAGCCTGCAGAGGGCCCTCGAGGCGAACCCGCTGCTCGAGCGCGAAACCGAGGAATTGCGCGACCGCATAACCAGGTTAAACTCCATCTGACCAACAAGGGAGATCCGATGCGCAAGACAATCATCACCGTCATCATTCTGCTCGTCGCTGGACTCGCGGCAGCGTCCAAGATGAAAGCCCGCGTGGGTTACGACCAGAACACCGATTTCTCCGAGATCAAGACCTTCACCTATATCGACAGTCTCGATACATCGGTCGTCGACTCTGCGCCTCCAGTGCACGAGATGATCAAGCTCCTGATCATCCGACAGCTCCAGGACGGCGGCATGAAATGGGTCGAGCAAGATGAAAACCCGGATGTCTTCGTCACCTACCACACGGATGCGAGTCAGGATCTGAAGATGAATGTCACGTTGTACCAGTACCACTACAGCACCGGGTGGTGGTGGAGCCCTCTGTGGGGCAGCGGTATGGACCTATCCTCCTTCAGCCAGGGCTCGTTGGTGATCGATATCTGGCGACCCGATACAGAGGAGCTGATCTGGCGCGGGGCAGTCGTAGGTGTCATCCCCGATGACCCGAGCCCGGCCAAAGCCCAGAAGATCATCGAAAAGGCCCTCGACCTGATGGGCAAGGAGTTTCGGAAGATGCGGAAGAAGGAGTGAAAGTAGAGGAAATCTTCTAAGCCCTGTCTGAATTGAGGCTTCTTGACTCTTCCGATGTCGGATAACTGAATGCCACGCTCGCAACCCATAGATCCCTCGGCTCGCTTCGCTCACTCGCGATGACATTCTGACTCGGCTCGTCGAATGAGCCCGTCATCATGTCATTTCGGATGTGGGATTTCCCGCCCATCCACCGGGGAGAAATTCTCAGTTTTGAATTTTGAATTTTGAATTACGGACGCCCTGCGGGCGTCGTGACTCACCACCACCAGCGCGTGGCCGTACGCTTCCCACCCGCCCTCGAGCCGACCCCCTCAGCTACGGCCACGATGCGCTGTTGTCGGTGAGTTCCCGCCCACCCTCCCTGTGCTCTGGGGGGGTGGAGGGGAATTGAGAATTGAAAACTGAGAATTCCTCACGGGCGGGTTACATCATCAACGAAATCACTCAACGCGTCGAAGTACGGCTCGCCGCCAACAATCCACGTCTCGTTGTGGCCACTTCCCACGACTTCGTGAAACCTCTTGGGCTCCCCTGCGGCACCAAAGAGCTCGCGGCCGAGACGGAAGGGAACCACCTCATCCGTTTTCGAATGGATGAAGAGCTTCGGGCAGGCGACCGCCGGGATCTTCTTGATTGAATCCATCCGCGTGGCGACCAGGAATCTCGGAACGAAGGGATAGTGGGTTTTCGCCATTTCGCGAATCGATGTGAAGCTCGACTCGACGATCAGCCCTGCCGCCGGGACGCTGACGGCAAGATCGACAGCCACGGCACCACCCAGAGACTTGCCGAATATCACTATCAGTCCCGGATCGACACCACGATCCCCGGTCAGGTAGGACCACGCCGCGCGGGCGTCCGTGTACAGCCCGTCCTCGGTCGGCCTGCCCTCGCTGCGGCCGTAACCTCGGTAGCCCACGACGAAGACCGATGCCGGGGTGCGATTCGAGAGCGCGGTCAAAAGCTCCGCTCGGTGACTGAGGTTTCCGGCGTTGCCGTGAAAGAACAGCAGGACGGGCTGATCCGGCCGGGCGTCGAGCCTCCGGCACCACCACCCGTGCAGTTGGACGCCATCCGAAGCCGTGAAGAATTGGTCGTCGATGGTGCAGCCGCTGCCCCGCGCTGCGGCCTCGGTGTCCCACAGGCCGTCCGGGTACCGGGTCGGAAAGAAGATCAGCGAACGCTCGAACAGGGTCATGACGATGATCATGGTAACGAAGGCGACCACCGCAATCATGAGGTGCTTCGCCTTCATCCTCAACCGGCCATCAGTTTCCGCACCGGAACTGTTCGTGGTTCCTCTCGAACCACGTCTTCGGGCTCGTCACGTGCAGGGTCTCCTTCTGTCCCTGGAGCTCGGCCGCCGCCGCGAGGACACCGTATCTGGCGTGGACCAGGCCGTGCATCAACCCATCCTCGATACAGAGATCTGCGCGGATTGCCGCTTTCCCGCCCTCCACCTGGACATCGGTGATCGCGACCATTCCTTGGTCCATTTCGACCTTCGCACTGCCTGAAATGTCATCGGTCTGGATTCGTCGGTCCATCTGATCCGCGCGTTTCTGGGTCTTGGCAAAAAGGGCGAAAATCGGCTCCGCACTTTCGGCCTCGATTTCGAGATCGACCGACGCTTCCAGATGTGGCCTGACCCGGACGGCGCCCTGTGTGATTTCCACCGAACCCCACCAGTCTCCCGGGCTCGAGGGCGTGGATTCCTCGACGTAGGCGCCTGCGTCGCGAAACTCGACCTTCGTGCCAGCCGGGTCCCAGGTCCCATTCTCAGGGTCCACCAGTTGAACCCTGGAAATACTCTCGAGGTCTCCGACCACGCGTTTCCCCTTGAAATCCAGCACCACATCGTCACCGACCAGGCGAACCTCGGCCCTCCCCTCATGAGTAGACCTCAGTATTTCGACGTAGGCCTTCACCGTCCCAGAACCCGACACGATGCGCATCGATCCGCCTTGCGGAAGATTGCGGTTGTAGACGGTCAGGTCCGGCACCTCGGACTCCTGCAGGTCGACCACGAGGTCTGGCGGAGGCATGTCCGGGTCACGCGGAACCATCACGCCACCGGCCCTCCTGACGCTCAGCGTGAGATGGTCTCCGCTGACGTGCGGCTGTTCCTCGCCGCGGCGGGCGAGGTCGAAGTCCTCGAGTTCGACATGGAGGAGTTCATGCTTTGCCGAATCAGCCGCCTTGAAGGCTCGAATACGGCCAGTGCCGGTTGCCGTGTAGTCGAGGTAGTCGACCGTGTAGGTAGCCTCTTCGGTCACCAGGCGGCTGGTCGGTTTTATTTCGCCACGATCAAACCGTATGTCGGCGGCGACAATGCCCGACCCGCCGTGGAATTCGAGATACTGCGCACTGTCCACCAGCTCGTTGAGAAAAGCGAGGTCCTGGACATCTCCCTCGACCTCCAGGCGTCCCCTGACGAATGGAATGATCCCAGTGTCCTTATGCTCGCGCGGCACATGCCGGTCGATGGCCACGCGTGCGTCGATCTTCAATTCCCGCGCGAGGTCCACGTCACCGTTCCGCAGCGTTCCCGATTTCACCTTCACCCGGGTCCGCGGCAGCCGCAACGGTCCGCGGGTCTGGGAATCGAGACCACCTCGGACCTCCAGCGGGCCTTCCAGCTCGAAGTCGCCGACCTTCACCGCCCTGACGTCGTTCGCCGCGGCGCGGACGAACCACACCCGGAAGCCCGGCTTGGTCTTTTTCTTCCGCGGCAGAACGGTGCCAGCCCTACCGAGCTCGAAATCGATGCCGCTCGCCTTCGCGGTCAGCGCCTGAAAGGTCCCGAACGGAAGTGCCAGCAGATTGACGAGCACCCTCCCCTTGTCGACCTTCAGGTTCCACTCGATCCCACGGGTGTGCTTCCAGAGGCTGAACCCCCTGGCATGAACGAGACCGGGGACGACGGTCCAGGCCCTTTCCCAGCTGACCTTGGTGCGCTCCGGGTTCTTGGCCACGATCTTGGTCATCAGGTCGGAGTTCACGAACCAGTTGACTCCGACCAGATACACGACCCACAGAACGAGCAAAACGACGAGAACCCATTTCAGACGTGGAGAGAGGGCGCCGGCTGTTCTCTTCATCTGTCCTCCGATCGGTGCTGCATATTCCACCACGTCCACCGGAGAGAATCCACCCTCAACCGGAGCATTGCGATACCCTGTTAACGGTGAGTCGGACTTCGACAGGCTGGTCGGTTGTGGCTGCCACCATCTTCGCACCGCTCCTTCTCGGAGGGGTCGGTATCGCCGTTGCCATACGCTTCAACGATTCCGACGACCAGTGGGTAGCCGCTCTCGTCGGATGGATCATCGGATGGTTCTTCATCCTGGTTTCGATCGCCGGTTGGCAGATCTCGCGCGGCCGCCCGGTGTTCGGTAACCCCGGTTCGGTGCAACCGGCGTGGCGACGTCCCGAAGTCATCACGCTGCTGGTGATCCTTCTGATCGCAGCATTTCTCAGGATCTTCGCACTCGAAACCATTCCGGTGCCTCTCCATAACGACGAGATGAGCTGCATGCTCGAGGCTCGCGGCTTCCTCGACGGAGACACCTCTCTTTTCGACACCGGCTGGTTCAGATGCCCGAATCTCGGTTTCTTCCTCACCAGCATTCCGATGAAGGTCTTCGGCCCGACACTGTTCGTCCTGCGCCTCACGTCGGCGGTCCTCGGCCTGATCTCCCTGATTGCCACCTATCTGATCGTTCGCCGACTCTTCGGCGTGCGGCCGGCGTTGCTGCTGCTGATCATGACGACGCCATTTCACTGGCACCTGCACTTCAGCCGCACCGGATTCCACTACATGCAGGCGGCCTCCCTGACCGCGCTCGCCATCCTGCTGTTCGTGATTGCCTTCGACCGCCGCAGTCCGGTGCTCTTCGGCTGTGCCGGGGTGGTTGCAGGCATCGCCTGGCAGACCTACTACGCTGCCTGGCTGCTGCCGATCCTCCTCGTCGCGTGGTCGATCGCAAGGCTTTTGAGCGATCGCACGCTCGGAAAAACGGTGCTGATGGCGCTGACCTTCTCCGCGGTACTGTTTCTCGCCACCGTCGCCCCTCTGTTCGCCCACTACCTCGAGGACCCCGTCTCCGCGTCCTCGCGCACGACAAAGGTGTTTCTCTTCTCGGAGTACAACCGCCAGCACCTGGAGAGATCCTACGAAGAATCCGACCCGGTCTCGCTCCTGCTGTTGCATTCCACCAAGCTGTCGAAGCTCCTGATTGGCGGCGCCGGGGACACCTCTCGCCAGTACGGCCTGCAGGGCCGTTTCATCGACCCGTTCCTGCTGCCGTTCTTCCTCGCCGGCCTCGTCTACGCCCTCTTCCTGATCCGCACGCCCGGGGGCCAGCTCCTCTGGATCTGGTTTCTCGGCACGATGGTCGTCGGGGGGTTGCTGACGGTGGATGCCCCCTTCTCTCCCCGGCTCGTCGGCATCACATCCGTCGTCCTGCTCTTTCCGGCCCTGGCGATCGACCGCGTACTGAGAATCGAGTGGATCACGGCGCGACGCTCACGCTCGGCGATCGCGGCCCTCCTGTTCACCGTGCTGATCTCGCTCTCCTGGTGGTGGAACCTGCACACGACCTTTGTCCGCCATGGGCGCCCTTACTGGATCGAGAACCGAGATCTCATCGTCAGGCTTGCGGCCGACCTCGGCAGCGTGAGAACCATCGCGAATTTCGGTGATCCCGAGGATTTCGGTCATCAGGCCTACCGGGCAATGGTGCCGGGAGTTCGCGGCGAGAACCTGGCCGGTCCCGGGGGAAGGCCGGAGGAGAAGGTCGAGATCGTCCGGTCGTTCGGACCGAGAACCTTGGCCATCTATCCGCTCGGCGAAGAAGTCTTCTATGGCCTGTGCGATGAGTTTCCGGGGGCCACCGGCGGGACGATCCTCACCGACGGCGGCCTGGACGGCTTCGAGTGGTGTTACGTGGAGTGAATCGGTTCTCGACGGCCAGAAAATCTGCGCTTTCAGACACGCTGCAAATCTGAGGACTGTTCGCGACGCCCAGGGACGCTTCGGCTCGAGCTAGCGGTTCCGTTCGTCGACTAATTGTCTTTGGGTACCGCGCCGATCCACTGATCGAAGTTGGGATCCTGCTTCGGCCACCACTTGGCATCCTGCAGATAGGTGTGGCGAAACTCGTTGTACGCTACGATCTGTGGCGGCATCCCACCACCGAGATGAAAGCAATATTTGGCGTCGCTATTATTCCCGTGCGTCGCATGTTTACACACGATCAGGAAGCGCATCGGAATGCAGTCGCGTCCGGGCAGCGAGCTACCCGGGTTCTCTTCGTCGCAACCGTCCAGGTCGTTGCCGTGGCCGTTGTTGAAGTCGTCATTGTTGGGGATATACCAGTAGTCCTTGTAATTTTCGCCCCAACCGAGATACTCACGCACATCCTCCTGCGTCGGGGCATCCCCGGTCGGCTTGAGCAGATCGATCTCGGAGGCGAAGGCCTCCATGTTGGCGAGGCAGACCGTCGTGGTGGCGGCATCTTGGGCGCCGTTGATCTTGCCGATCACGACAACCGAAAGGGTCCCGACTACCACCATCCCCACGAGGAGTTCAACCAATGTGAAGCCGTTTCTGGACATGACCCAACCTCCACGATTCAAACGTAGGTCTCTGGCCGTGTCAGCGTCTTGATGTGCATCACATTTGAACGCTTTGCCACCGCATAATCGGCTCGGGGCGGTGATTCGGATCACCTCGTCGCGATCGTTGTCCTGCCCACCGGGCACGTACCTCGCCGACAACACCGGAACCGGCGAACAAGCTCTGACCTCATTTCTTGTTGACAACATCATGCTGCCACCAGAGAATGCTCTTACAGTTCATCACCCGTACAAGAGATCAGGAGGTTATTCGTGCGCAAACCCATCCTGCTCGTTTGTTTGACACTCATTCCGGTTAGCTTTGCCCGTGCCCAGATTCCGACGTCGGAAAGGGACGCGTTGATTGCGCTCTACAACGCGACGAACGGTGCTTCGTGGACCCCCCCCACCTGGGACACGGCAACGACAGGGTCGGAGTGCACAACATGGAAAGGGGTGTCTTGCAACGCTTCTGATCGTGTGAGCAGCCTTGAACTGCAGTACTCCAATCTCGACGGTACACTCCCGGCCGAACTGGGTAATCTCGAGCAACTGATCATATTGAAGCTATTCGGCAATCCCCACCTGACCGGAAGCATCCCGCCCGAACTGGAAAACCTCGCCTTGCTGCAATATTTCGAGGCCTTCAACTGCGCTCTGACCGGGAGCATCCCACAGGAGTTGGGAAACCTGTCGAACTTGGGGCATATTCGGCTCTATAACAACCAGCTGACAGGAAGCATCCCGCCTGAGCTGGGAAACCTTTCGAAGTTGCGGTACTTGATTCTTAGCGGTAACCAGCTCACCGGGAGTATCCCGTCGGAGTTGGGGACGCTGGACTTATGGGGGCTGGACCTGGGCTTCAACCAGCTGAGCGGAAGCATCCCTCCGGAGCTCAGCAATCTGACGAACCTGTATGGCTTCATCGTGGAATTCAACCAATTGAGCGGGAGCATTCCCTCGTTCCTGGGGACATTTTCAAATCTCTATTTCTTGGAACTGACATCCAACCAATTCACAGGAGGAATCCCCCCGGAGTTGGGGGATCTCCCGAATCTACAGGTGCTGGAACTGGGCTCCAACCAGCTCAGCGGCGCCATCCCACCGATGCTGGGCAGCTTGGCGGGCACCTTGCTGGAGCTTCGCTTGGAACACAACCGGCTGACCGGGAGCATCCCGCCCCAGCTTGGAAATTTGAGTGTCCTGGAACGGCTGTACCTGTATGGGAACCGACTGAGCGGGGAAATCCCGACGGAGCTCGAAAACCTCACCTCTTTGCTGGATTCGAATGGATTGCGAATCCGTTGGAATGCCCTCCACACAGATAACGCATCTCTGATCTCGTTCCTCGATGACAAGCAATACCACGATGATTGGTCCAGCACACAGACGATCCCTCCGGAGAACCCGGCCGTCAGTCGGATCGGCAACCATACGGTTTGGCTGAGTTGGGATGCGGTGAGTTACACAACAGATTCCGGGGGCTTCGAGGTCTTCTCCTCCCCCACCGGGACCAGCGTGTGGACCTCTGGCGGCTGGACGGAGTCGAAGTCGACCCTCACGTTTCCGGTGACCGGGCTCGACCCGGGGACGAGCTACGACCTCGCGGTGGTGACCTACACCGATCCCCACGCCGACAACCTCAACCTGGTGAACAGTGATTTCAGCGCTCAGGTAACGGCAACCACGGCGGATACGGGCTGCAGCCAACCGGTCATCGACATCTCCGGAACCGGTATGGGTCCGTTCACGCTATCGCTCACGGAAGGCTATGGCAGCTACCTCTGGAGCACGGGCGAGACCACCGCGACCATTGATGTCGACTCGACTTCCGGGCAATGGTACTGGGTCACGGTTAACCCGGGCGGCCCCTGTGAGGAGACTGCTGCGGTGTTTTTAGATCCGGAAATCTTCACCGACGGTTTCGAATCCGGCGGCACGACGGAGTGGTCGAGTGAAGTGCCGTGATTCAAACCGCCGGGACGTCCACGAGGAGGCAAAGTATGCGATCGACCGTCCTGCTCTTTGTGTTTGTCCTCCTGGTTTTCCCGGCGGGCAATGCTGACGCACAGTTGATCGTCGATGACTTCGACTCGCAGACGACCGGCTCGCCTCCAGCCTGGCAATGGTGGGAAAACGGCCGCTCAGGCACGATCCAGGTCGATGACACCGTCTACCGCGGGTCATCGGGGAGGTCGGTTGAGCTCGTCAGAACGACCTTCGACGACTACACCTTCAGCTTCGGCCGCAACTTTCGGCCAATTGACGCGCCCGCGGAGCTGACATTTTTCTTCCGCGTCGGCTCAACGACCGTCGAGGTCTTGACCGCCATCGGAGGCAACAACGCCGCGCATCAGGTGGCGTGGTGGGTCGGTGTCGGCGGTGACGTCGGCAACGCCATCGGCACTCACTCGCACGCCGGAGGCTGGAACCACGTCATGGATGTCGTGGCCGACACCTGGTACGGCGTGCGCCTTGAAATCGACCCGACCACCTTCACCTACGACATCACGGTGTGGGAGGACGGTAACCCCGGCAATACCGCTTCAGAGACCGGCATCCCCTTTCGA
>JAJDNM010000046.1 GCA_022340665.1 Acidobacteriota bacterium
AACGGCGAGACCTACGATTCCGGGCCCGTGCCGGGAAGCTTCTTCAACTACCAGGAGTACAAGGAGGCGTCGTGGAACGTACCGAACGGGTACCTCGGGGTTGATCAGACCCACAAGTTCCAGGCCTGGGTTGTTTGGGACGCCATCGCCACCTCGCACCACAACCTGTCGCTGAGCCTCCTGCAGACCTTCTTCTCCGGATCCCCGTACAGCGCCTCCGGGAGTGTTGATGTGGTCGATTACGTCGGCGATCCCGCTGACCTGGGCTATTACGGCTGGCCAGGGACTCCAAATTACTTCTTCTCTGACCGTGGCGCCTTCCGGACGGATGACGTCACCCGCACCGATATCTCCCTCAACTACTCCTTTTTCATCAACATCGGCGGGAGCCAGCTCGAGATCTTCCTCCAGCCTGAGGTGGTCAACCTGTTCAACGAGCACGCCGTGGTCGATCCCAACAACACCACCCTGACCTACCGCAACGACTCCAGCCTCGAGTCCTTCGATCCCTTCACCGAAACGCCCGTCGAGGGTGTCAACTGGCGCAAGGGCTCCTCGTGGGGTGAGGCGCAAAGTGAGGGTGATTATCAGCAGGCGCGGACAGTCCGCTTCTCGGTCGGCCTGCGCTTCTGACCTTCCATCGAATTATTTCTCCGGCCCCGGTGCTGTGCGGCGCCGGGGCCTTTTTTTGCCAGCGATCGGTGGTGTGATTCTGTTACCATGACCGGGCATTTTCGGCCTGGAGGAGGTGTCATGAGACTCGTTTCAAAAATTATGGTTGCGACCCTGGTGGTCGGGTCACTCGTTCTCATCGTGCCCGACACCGAGGCGCAAATGGCGCGCATTTCCGGCAAAGTCGTTGATCCGGAAGGAAATCCGATTCCCGGCGTGACCGTCACGGTCACCACGCCGGACTCGGAGAAGTTCGAAGTAGTGAAGAAGACCAACAAGAAGGGCGCCTTGACGCTGTCCTTCGGCAACATAGAGTGGCGGTACGAGATTCGCCTAGAGAAGGATGGCTACCAGACGAAGGTCGAGCAACCCCGGCTCACTGCCGGCGGTACGATCATGGCGCAGTGGATATTGGCGCCGAATTCCGCTGCTCAGGCCGAGGCGGACGCCGAGGCTACGGGCGGCGGAAGTGGCGGCGACAAGGTGGTACGGACATTCAACGAGGGTGTCGAAGCGCAGCGTCTCGGAGATCTCGACCTGGCGGAGCAGAAGTACCGCGCGGCCGCCGAAATGAAGCCCGAAATGGCTGCGCCGCACACCGCACTGGCAGCGGTAGCGGCCCTGCGCGAAGACTGGGCGACGTCGGCCGCCGAGGCCGAAGCTGCGATCGCCCTCGACCCGGAGGATGTCCGCGCGATGCAGATACGTTTCGACGCTTATCGAAACCTCGGCGACGAGGCCAAGGCGGATGAGGCCGCAGCGGCGCTACGCGAGGTGGGAAATCTCGATGCGGCCGCGAAACGGATCTTCAACGAGGGAGTCGATGCCTACACGGCCGGCGATGTCTCGACCGCGCAATCGAAGTTTCAACAGGTGATCGACCTCTCTCCGGAATTGGTGGCCGCTTACATCGCGCTGGCTCAGATCAGTCTGACCCAGGGCAGTCCGGCTGAAAGTCTGGCCATGGCGAAGTCCGCCCTCGAACTCGAGCCGGACGATGTTCGTGCCCTCCGGATCGGGTTCGACGCTGCGCGGCTTGCCGGGGACACCACCACCTCGGGGCAGATGCTCAGCCGTCTGGTCGAGCTCGATCCCGAGTGGGTGACGACGGTGGTCTACGACCACGCGGTTCAGCTCTTCGACAATAACCAGCTAGAGGCGGCTGTTTTCGAGTTGAACTACGTCCTGCAGGCCGACCCCGACATGGCTCGTGCGCATTTCATGCTCGGAGTGGCGCTCTACAACTCGGGCAACGTCGAGGAGGGTGGATCGCACCTGCGGAAATTCATCGAACTCGCGCCCGATGATCCGGACGTCGAGATCGCGAAGGGCCTGCTCAGCTATCAGCAATAGGGCTTCAGGCAATCCGGAGGACCGCCGCCTTGCGAAGCAGTGCAACACGATGCATCACGGCATTAGTCGTGATAATTCTGCCGATTATCGGCTGTTCGCGAAATGGTAACCCCGGGTTGAGGGTGGCCGGAAAAACCTCACTCGTCGTGATTTCGGTAGATACCCTGCGATCCGATCATTTGCCTGCCTACGGCTATCGCGGTGTAGAAACTCCGGCGGTTGACACACTGCGCTCCGATGGGATCCTTTTCGAACGTGCCTACACCCACGTCCCTCTGACCCTGCCTGCCCACGTCTCGTTGCTGACCGGGACACTGCCGCCGACTCACGGGGTGCGGGATAATCTCGGCTACCCGCTGGATACAACCAACACCCCTCTCCTCCAAAGGACGCTGAAGGTGGCGGGCTATGCGACAGGCGCAGGCGTGTCAGCTTTCGTCCTCCGGCGGGCCACAGGGATCAGTGAAGGCTTCGATTTCTACGACGACGGCATCGAGCTCATCCCGGATCCGAGCAAGCCGGGGATCCAGTCGGCCCAGCGCCCCGGAACCGAGACCCTCGAGGCGGTGCTGCCATGGCTGCGATCGGTTGCCGACCGACCATTCTTCCTCTTTTTCCACATCTTCGAACCCCACACCCCTTATGACCCTCCTCCCAAGTTCGCGGTTCGCTATGAATCTCCCTACGACGGTGAGGTGGCGGCGGCAGATGCAGTGGTCGGCCAGTTGATCGATGAGCTGCGTGCACTCGGTGCGTACGACGAGACCTTGATCGTCTTTCTCTCCGATCACGGCGAAGGCCTCGGCGATCACGGCGAAGACGAGCACGGAGTGTTTCTCTATCGCTCGACGCTGCAAGTGCCGCTGATCCTCAAGATGCCGGATTCGGAACGAGCCGGTGACACGATCAGCCACCCGGTGCAATTGATCGACCTGTATCCGACGCTGACCGGAATTCTCGGATTGCCGGACGATGCCCGGCTCGAGGGCGCTTCGCTGTTCTCCGAGGAGAGAGCTGGTCTTCCGCAACCTTCGATCTATGCCGAGACGCTCTACCCTCGCCTCCATTTCGGGTGGAGTGATCTCAAGGCACTCGTCGTCGGCAGCCACCATTTCATTGACGCGCCGCGGCCGGAGCTCTATGACCTCCTCTCGGATCCTGACGAAAGGCTGAACCTCGTGCAATCGAAGCCCGAAATGGTGGCGGATCTCCGGGCAACGATGAGCGCTTATGACCGGGAGGTGGCAGCGCCCCAGTCGACCGACGCCCAGACTCAACGACGGCTCCAGGCGCTCGGGTATATCGGCGAAACGACGCTGATCACCGACAACGAAACGCTCCCAGACCCGAAAGACCGGATCACTGTACTCGCGGAAATTCGTCACGCGCACCGCCTCTTCGCTGATGGGAACCTCGTGTCGGCGGTGCCGGCGTTTCGTCGTATCGTCGACAGAGAGCCGGGAATCGAGGACGCGTGGGAATATCTCGCGCTTGCACAACTCGGTCAGGGCCTTGCAGAAGACGCGGCAGCGACCTATCGCGACGCTCTCGACAAGGTGCCGTACTCGAAGAGACTGTCGTTGAGTGCGGCGGCACTTTTCTACCGCCTAGGTCGTGTCGACGAGGCGGCAGCTCTCGCCCGACATTCCCTGTCGTATGACCCCTCGGCCGCCCACTCGCTGCTCGCCCAGATCGCGCTGTTGCACGGTGATCTCGATCAAGCCGAGAGCGAAGCACGCGCCGCCCTAGCGGTTCCCGGGGATCGGCGTCCAGAATCACGACTCGTCATGGCCGACATTCTAATTGCACAGGGCGAGCCGCGAGAGGCTGCAGATTTCCTCTCACAAGCGTTGCACGAGGGGATCAAAAGTGACTCGCTGTGCTCGAAGCTCGCCATGGTCTATTTGAGGCTCGGTGAGCCTGACCGAGCGGAACAGGTCCTCAGAGGATTCGAGGATTCGAATGACCCGGGAATACTGCTGGCGATCGGCAAGGCGGCGATGTCGCGCCGGAACTGGAGCGAGGCGCGGCTGTGGGTGGAGCGCGCCCTCCTCGAGGCGCCGAACGACGCGGTGTTGAAGCTCAACCTCGGCATCATCGCCATGGCCCAGGGGCAGCTGCCCGAGGCAAAGACATGCCTTGAAGAGTCGGTTGCCGGCAGACCCGCCTCTTTTGATGCCTGGAACGCGCTGGGCTCGGTCAACGCGCGCCTCGGCGATTACGATCAGGCGATTGCGGCCTGGGAGCGCGCACAGGAGCTCGATCCCGAGGTCCTCGATGTGCTGTACAACCTCGGCGTCGCCCACGCCCAAGCCGGTCGGCCCTTGCAGGCAAACAGTTTTCTCGACGACTACGTCGCCCGTGCACAGCCGGGATCGCAGCGTGATCGCGCGATCGCCCTGGCGCAGCAGCTCCGCAGCCAAGCCCGATAGCACCATGAATTCCGGGGGCTGACGCAGGTCATTGGAGCTGGTCAAGGACGATGCGTGCCTGCCGCGCCCTCGGATGATTGGGGTCGGCGGCGATCGTCGCCCGCAGATGTACTTTCGCCTGCTCGGGATCTCCGAGGGGACCGGCGTAGAGGATGCCGAGCTCGAAGTGTGCGCCGGCGTGCTTCGGATTTCGAGCCAACACCTCCCGTTGGACCGACGCCGCTTCTTCATAACGGGCGTTCTTGCGGTAATAAATCCCGAGGTTGAAGAGAGCTCGCCAATCTCTGCTGTCGATCTCGGCGGAGCGACGATAAGCACTCTCCGCCTCGTTTCCGCGACCGAGCTCCTCGAGCGCGATGGCGAGACTGTTCCATGCTCCAGCGGACCTCGGCTCCTTATCGATAGCGGACCGTGCGAAACGCTCGGCCTCCGCCCACGATTGGAGTTGGATCGCGAGCGTTGCCAGGTTGAGCCACGCACGCCCGAACTCGGGGTGGTCCCGGATCAACTCGCGCCAGATAGCTTCCGCTTCGTGCGGTCGTCCGAGCTGCAACAGAGCTACCGCCGTCGAGTTGCGGGTACCAACGGAGAGGGGTGGCGCATCCGCCGCGAGCTGGAACTGTTGCCTTGCTTCCTGATTACGACCCTGCGTGGCCAACAGCTCGCCGAGAGCGACATGCAGATCGGCCCGCACTACCGGGTTCGAGTCAATTGCAGCATGGAGGGCCGACTCGGCTTCTGGATCGGAGCGTTCTGCAAGCAGTAGGGCGAGGCGGGTCATGATTTCTGAGCGAGTGGCGCCATTGTCGATCGCTTCGCGATAGACCGCGATCGCTGCAGAGGTCCGTCCAGTTCGAGCGTAGGTCGTGCCGAGCAGCAGCCAGGCCTCTGTGAATTTCGGGTTCCGGTTGAGGATTTCCCGCAGCCGCTTTTCCGCGGCCTCGAGGTTCCCCTCCGCGACCTCGACGATCTCCGCGTAGCGAAACTCGACCCAGCTGTTATCGGGATACTCCGCCAGCAGCCGTTCGAGCTCTGCTGACGCCTCTGCGGTTCTACCAAGGGCGGCGAGGTAGCGAGTTCGGTCCAGGCGCGCCTCCACGAAGCGCTCATCGAGCTCGAGGGCGCGATCGATGATCTCGAGCGCTCGTAGGTATCGGCCGCGTTGGAACTCGACATCCGCCTCGACCATTGCGGCCTGGGCGCTCCAAGGCGCCACGGCGCTGGCTTTCGCGGCCACCTCGGCGGCCTCGTCGAGGCGCCCCAGCAGGGCGAATCCGCGACTCAGATCTTGCAGCGCGGCGAGGTTCTCGGGATCTATGGTGAGAGCGCCTTGCGCACGGCTGACGGCCTCTCGAGGTTGGCCGGACACCAACAGCTCGCGGACTCTCTGCAACTCATCGTGAACCGGCATCAGCTCGACGGGGTTGCCGCGACCCTCACCCTCCGGGCGCCCTGGATCGCCGGCGGAGTATCCGAGAGCTCGGAGCATTTCAGCAGTCTCAAGGTCGACACTGACTGTGCTGCCGGTATCGTCGCGCCGCTCTGTCCAGGCTTCGGCCTCGGCGGCCAATCGTTGGACGTCACGGCTGCGCTCGGCGGCCAGATTGGACAATTCCGCGGGATCTCGCTCGAGGTCGTAAAGTTCCGGAACCGGCGCGTCGATAAACTTGACGGCGCCCTCGCGCACGCTTCGAAGAGGCGACCATCCGTAGGCGAAAAACGGCACCTCGGTCTCGGCAAAGAGGAGCCGCCGACGTGACAGATCGTGGCCTCGGAACAGCGGCACCAGGCTTTGCCCGTCGAGTGCCTCGAGCTTTGATTTCGTGTCAAGGGCCGCCAGCTCGACGATTGTCGGCACCATGTCGACCTGGCTGATCGGTGACTCTATGTGAAGACCACCGGGTAAGCCCGGAATTCGTAGGATCCAAGGCACGCGGATCGTCGATTCGTAGACCAAGAGGCCGTGGGTCTTTTCGCCGTGCTCGCCAAGGCTCTCGCCGTGGTCGCCGATCGCCATCACGATGACGTCGTCGGTCATGGCTCGGGGGTGTTGTAGCAGACGGGCGATCTGCGAGTCCGTGTAGGCGATCTCACCGTCGTAGCCCCGGTTCGGGTATCGTTCGGCCCACGGCGAGGGCGGCGAGTATGGGATGTGTGGGTCGTAATAGTGGACCCATAGAAAGAACGACTCGTTGCTGCCGAGTGTATCGAGCCAGGCGAGGGCGCGATCCGTCGTCGCCCCGGCCGGGCGCTCGACTGTCATCCGCCGTTCATCGCCGGCGACCGCGGATCGGATTTCGTCGTCGTACACCCCGAATCCCTGATCGAGGCCGTAGCGAGCCTCCAATATGACGGTCGACACGAAGGCGGCAGTTCGATAGCCGGCCTCGGAGAGCCACTCGGCAAGCGTTGGAATCTCTTCAGGCAGATAATGCGTGGAGTTGTTACGGACGCCGTGGTGTGGGGGATACAGGCCGGTGAGCAGCGAAGCGTGAGCCGGCGCCGTCACCGGAGAGGTCGCCATTGCGTGCTCGAAGACGACCCCTTCCGCAGCGAGCCGTGAAAGCGCAGGAGTTTCAACGTCTTCTACTCCATACGGTTCGAGATGGTCCGCCCGGGTCGTGTCGAGCGTAATGAGCAGTACAGAGGGGCGATTCGTGGCGTCGAAATCAAGAGCGAGCTCCGGCCGCTCGGCATCACGAGGCGAACACGCCACCCAACAGATGAGGTACAGCACGGCCGCCGCCGCCACCCATGGCCGTCGCCTTCGTCTCCTACGAGCGGACTCCGGAAATGAATACATAGTCTACCCACCCTGGCCCTTGGCGGCGTCGGCGGCGAGGCGAGCATACTCGGATGCTCGCTCACCGTCACCGAGTCGATTGTGGAGGTTGGCGAGTAGAACGTAAGCCATCTGCAGCTCCTGGCCCTTTGGTCCCTGCTGCAAACCGAGCTCGGCGAGTTCGACTGCCTCTTCATAGCGTTCTCCGCGCTGAAGAAATGTCAGCGCGAGCACCAAATATGGGCCGGGCGACTTCGGGTTTTCCTGGATCGCATCGCGAAGTACCCGCTCCTGCTCAGCCGAGCGGCCGAGTCGGCCTTCGAGGCGGCTCAAGGCGATCGCCGCCGGAAGGCTGTTCGGTGAGGAGCTGAGCTCTTTTCGATAGGCTTGCGCAGCTTCCTCGAAACGATTCTGACGCTCCAGAAGCTGGCCCCTCACCAGGCTCGCTTCGGCGACTCGTGGGTCGAGTCGCAACGCCGTGTCCACTTCAACGCCGGCCGAGACGAGGTCGCCCCGACGCAGGGCGAGCGAGGCCAGTCGGACGTGGGAGGGTGCCGATCGCGGGTCGAGGGTCAGGACCCTTCGAAACATCGCTTCCGATTCGGCAAAACGGCCGCTGGCCTCCAACATTCTAGCGAGGGCGAAGACGATGTACGGGTCCTCGGGGTGCTTCTCCCGCGCGGCCGTCAGCAGTTGTTCTGCTTGCGTGAACTGGTGACTCGATATCAGCGCATTCGCGAGCTTTGACACGAGGGAGGGATCGAGGGGTCTCTCGGCGTGTGCACGGCGCAGGGCTGAGAGGGACTCGGCCAATCTGCCCTGACGCCGGTAGAGCCTTCCGAGCTCCACCCAGGCGTCGACGAGCGAGTCGTCGACGCCGAGAATCTCGAGGAGCTTCTGCTCCCCCTCGGCGTCGTCACCAGCGGAGACTGCGCTGCTCGCCTCCATGAGGCTGTTATACAACCACAGCATGCTTCGTGGGCTCGGGAGGTCCTCGGTGGACTGTTCGTCACCAGGCTCTATCTTGCCCGCCACGTATCCGAGCGCCGCCAGCTTGGCGATGGTCTCGGCGTCAGGCGCGCTCGAGGCGTCCAGCGCTCCCTGTCCGAGACCGACAGTCAGCGCCTCCAGCTCGCGAGCCATACGCTCTGCGACATCGGAGTGGACGTCGAAGAGGTTGTGTTCCTGCAAGGGATCGCGCTCGAGGTTATACAGCTCCGGATCCGATGATTGGATGAGTTGAAAACGTCGATCCTGAAGCGCCGTCAGCGGACTCCAGCCGAAGTGGAGCTTCGGGTAACGGGTTTCGGCATACGCCGGTTTTTCCTCGAACACACCGCCGCCGCCAATCAGCGGCCATAGGCTCTGACCCTGGACGCTCTCGGGGAGCGGGAAGCCCACTGCGTCGGCGACCGTGGGCAGGATGTCGACCAGCGACACCACCTCTGGTCTCCTGACGCCGCCCGACCTCATCGACGGGTGGACGATGACCAGAGGAACTCGGGTGGTGGTCTGGTAGAGAAGCAGCCCATGGTCGAACTCCCCATGGTCGCCGAGTCCCTCACCGTGGTCTCCGGCAAAAACGATCAGGGTCCGAGCAGCGAGTTTCGACGATTCAAGAAACGCCCGAAGACGCCCGAGCTGCGAATCGGCGAAGGCCACCTCGCCCAAATAGGGATCGCCGGCATATTCCCTCGCGAACTCCGGCGGAGGGTCGTACGGGAGGTGGGGATCGTAGAGATGGACCCAGGCGAAGAACGGTTGCTCCGAGTCTGTGCGGAGCCACTCGATCGCGTCGTCCACGACTTCATTAGCGGGCCGTTGGATCTGCGCGAAAGAGACCAACGCGGGATCGTATCCACCCGTGGGTTCGGTGTAGCTGGCGAAGCCCTGATCGAGACCCCACCGTGAGGAGAGAACGAAGGCACCGACGAAGGCACCGGTGCGGTAGCCCGCGGTGTGCGCGAGCTCCGCCATCGTCGTCAGCTCTTCCGGAACTACGTAGTTGCCGTTGTCGCGAACACCGTGCCAGACGGGATATGTGCCGGTAAAGAGCGAGGTGTGCGACGGGAGTGTCAGCGGTGTCGGCGCGACGCAGCTTTCGAAGAGGACGCCCTTTTCGGCGAGTTCGTCGATGAAATCGGTTCGGACGCGCGTGTTTCCGTAGGCTCCGAGTCGGTCCGCCCGGATTGTGTCGAGGGTAATCACGAGCAGGTTGAGGCTTCGATCACGAGCTGTCAAGGGTTCCTTATTGGTGCACGCAACAAAACCGATAGTAGTGACGATTGCGATCCACACGCAGAGTAGTCTTGGTTTCGCGAAACGGCGCTCAGGATTCAGAGCGTTCATCGCTGATGATGATAATAGATCGATGAAGATAGATCTCGATCGTCGCTGCGGTGCCTGTGTGTCGTGCTGTTTTTCGGCTGCGCTGTCACGGCGTACGGCTTGATGACTCAGTGTGCTCTGTTTGCACGCCAAGGCCGTGCTCGTAGACGAGTGCGCCGCCGTGTTCGGCGGTGAGGGCGACGAGAATCAATCCCGCCAATGCCAGCGGGAGGGCGATCAGACGGAAGAAGCCGACGCTGATGCGGCGGTCGTTGCGACCGAGCCAGCTCACCAACAGCCGCACGAACGAAACGATAGCGAGTGCGGCCAGCGTCAAACCTGCGAGACTTTCGTGGTCGGCGAGGGTCGGTTCGGCGGCCGCGGGTATGATCGCCAGCCCCTCGGCGGCGCGTTCGCCCGTCAGGTAGGCGGTCCCTGCGCCGATTGTGCCCGCGACGTACAGCAGGGTCGCTGCCCGATCCAACCACGCCGTGCCGCGGAGGACCAGGCACGCGAGGTCGAGGCACGGTGCGAGCAGGATGAATGCGATTGGCAGGTGAACCACAACCACGTGGAGGCTGGGGAAGCTGGGATTGGTGAAAAGAGCCTGGATGTTTTCAATCATCACGCACCCTCATTCGGTTCGGCTCTTCTCGGGGTCGACGAAAAACCCGTACAGAGTGAGACCCGCGATAGAAAAGGCACCCATCAACATGACCCCACCGAAAAAGGCCCACGGCTGAGTGGCAACGCCGGCCTCATGGGGAATTCGGATGAAACGCTCGTACAGCCAGCCCGCCCACGGACCAGAATATATGTTGCCGATGAAGATGGCGAAGAAGGAGTAACCCAGGTACAACGCCACCTGGTCCTTTGGCGCGACCGTTCCGCAATACTCGAAGAACCTGGGCGAGCAGATCATCTCGCCGATTGACCAGACGAGAATTCCGAGAGAGATGAAAGTCGCAGTCGGCGACATCCCCGGGAAGACCCAGGAAACGGTTGCAATCGAGGTGCCGACCAGCATCGTTCTCAGAGTCGGCCAGCGGCGCGTGAGATAGGCGATGAGGGCCTGGAATAGGACGATCAGCAATGCGTCGAGCGAGATCAGCACCTCGGGGTTGAGCCAGTGGCCCGCCACCTTTGTGAGCGGCACGATCGAGTCGATGGCGGCCTCGGCGGCGTAGAGATCGGTGAAAGTCTCCACGTACAGGGGCATGAAGCCGAACAGAACGTTGATCATGCCCCAAAACCCGGAAAAGATCACCAGAAGCAGGACGAAGCGCCAGTTGGCGAGCACCCTGAGGATTTCGCGGACAATGTCGCCGAGGGTCTTCCCGGAGGCCCTCTCTTCAGCCGGAACCGGCTCCCGATAGGCCACAATCGCCTGCACCAACATCAGCGCACAGGCTGCTGCAGAGACCCAGAAGACGTAGCGGAACTCGGTACGGTTGCGAACCTGGGCTGCGACCACCGGGCCGATGAGACCGCCGGCGTTGATCATCATGTAGTAGAGGCCGAACCCGACTGGTCGGGTACTGCCCTCCTCGGTGGTCCTGGTGACGGTGCCAGAAATCGTGGGTTTGATGATCGAGCCGCCGATGGCGATGAGGCCGAGGGCGGCGCAGATGATCGTGAAATCGGTGGTAGAGCCGAGGAGGAAATAACCCCCGGTAAGGGTCGCGAAAGCGACGGTGAGGGCGGGTTTGTACCCGAACCGATCGGCGAGAGCGCCGGCAAGCACGGGCAGGAAGTAGAGGGCGCCGGTGAAGAGGCCGTAGACCACACCGTAGGTGTCTGCCGGCACGCCGAGCCGATCGACGACATAGATGCCGAGCACCATCACCATGCCGTAGTAGGCGAGACGCTCGAAGAGCTCCATCACGACTGCGGAATAGAGTGTGCCCGGAAGCTGACGGAGGAATTTGAATTCCATGGGCGGAGATTCTATCCCACCCGCCCACCCGCACGATACTGGATACTAGATCCTGGATTCTTGATCCGCCGACAGCTCAGAGAGCGGGATCAAGGAATTGTCGCATCGAGCATCCAGCATCCAGCATCCAGCATCCAGCAAAAACGCCCTCCCGGCAAGGGGAGGGCGTCGTATCTGAATCGGCTCCGCTGGCGTCAGTTCGCTTCCATTTCAGACGGTGAGAGCGGCATCGGCACCTCTTCCTCCCCTTTGAAGTCGGTGAACTGAAGCCACTCGACATCCTCCCAGTAATCGTGCACGGATTCCGACGCCTCGTCGTCGGTTATCACGACATTCTTTGCCTCGAGGAAGGTTCCGGTGGAGGCGAAATAGGTAGCCATCGCCTTGCGGTATCCGACCCTCGCCTGGATCTCGGCAAACCGGGCAGAGGCTAACGCGTCCTGAATCTCTGATACCTGAAAGTTGGTCGAAAGGCCATTGGCGAACTTGGTCTGTTCGGCCTCGAGATTCCGGACCGCGAGGCGGCTCGATGCGACGGCGGCATCGATGGCGGCGGCTCCGTCCTCGAGCGCGCGTACCGCGAACCTGACCTGGCGGGTGATCTCCTGCTTGAGGGCGGCGAGCTGAGCGCCCGAGCGGTCACGTTGATAGCGTGCCGCCGCGAGCTGCTCCTTGGCCCGGTGATTACCCATCGGTACCGAGAAATTCAGACCGAGGGTCCACCTCGGGAAATCGAAGTCGAAGACCTGGCTCGCGGCATCGCCCCAACCCTCGCGAATGGTGATCGGCTCTCCGGTGTCGGGATCCTCGACCGTCCCCGTGCCGCTGACGCCCCCCCAACCGTAGGATCCGGTCAGGTCGAGGCGCGCGAGGGCTCGGTTCCGCGCGACCTTGACGTTCGTGTTGAGGCGCTCCATCTCGAGCTCCTGCCGGATGATGGCTGGACGCTTCTGGAGGGCGATCTCGATCGACTCCTCGAGTTCGGGGCGGATCGGTTCGACGTTGTAGGAATCGGTGGTCTCGATCCGAACCTGCCACTCGTGTGGCAGGTCGAAGCCGAGCAGACCCTTGAGGTTGTCTTCGGCGTTTGAGGCCGCATTCTCGGCGTAGATGAGCTCCTGCCGGCGGGTCGCGACCGTGGCCTCGGACTGGACCATGTCGATCGGAGCCGAAGTGCCGACCTCGACTCGTTGCCGAGTTTCCTCCAGGAGGCGTTCGGCGAGTTCGAGTGACTGCTCGGTGACCGCGATTGCCTGCCGGGTGGCCACCAGCTCCCAGTATGCGAGCTCGACGTCGGCCAGGAGTTGAATGATGTCGACCTCGAAAGCAACCGCGGTCTGGTCGCGAAGATTCTCCTCGATGATGATCTGGTAACGGGTGGCGGTGGTACCGAATCCGTTGAGCAGGGGCTGGGTCAACGAGAAATTGAGCCGAGCATCCCAGCGTGGATTGAGGAAGTAGAACTCCGAGTTGGTCTTGCCGCGATTGGACAACCACGATGCCTCGAGCTCGGTGCCGCTGGGAAGGAGCTGATTGACGCCGATACCGAAACCCATGTTGTCGCTTACTGCGACGTTTGCACCCTCGAGAATGGTTGACGTCGGCGCCTTGGTCGAATCGAATCCGAGGTCGGCCCACAAGGTCGGATCGAATATCCCGCCCGAACCGCGCACGTTGGCGTTGGCGATGGCCATGTCGTACCGCCCCACGTGGAGGTTCAGATTGCGAGCAAGGGCAAGCTGGTAGGCGCCTATGAGATCGAGCTTGAGGACGTCTCCCTCGGTCACCGGCAGGCTTTCGACCTGCGCCGGCAACGCGGAGACTTCGAGTTCGGCGGCGGTGACCAACCCGACGGATGCGGCAAGCAGTATGGCAGTGAGAAGAGCTGTTTTCCTGGTGTTCACGATGAGGCCTCCTTCGATCTCGGTACGCTCATGTTCTACGCACCAAAAGATGAAAAGTTCGCCGAATGCGTGCGACTGTCAACATCAAAACGGACTTCTTCAAGATTCCTTACGAAGTTCTGACCCTGCTATTCACCGGGCATGCCTGCATCGCTGGATCGACCTTTGCTCCCGACCCTTGGGTGTTGGACATCGACAGCATGCGAAATCCTCTCGAGTGGGGCCGAGGAAAAGGATATCAGACGGTCGGGCGTTCACATCGGCCTGCTGGGCTCCGACCTTGCGCCTCCAGATGTCGTCGAACCACTACCGCCTCGCGTCGCGCTGCCGCGGAATAGGTGGGTCTGTGCTTACAGCGTTGATGCCGGATCAACGTCGATCACCCGCCGCACATTCCTCGGCACCTTCAGAGTCTCGGTCTTCTCCAGAACTCCGCGCAGCAGCTCTCGGTTGGCGGCGGAGATCAGGAGCTGCCAGCGCCACTGGTTTCGGATGCGTTCCAGAGGGGCGGGAGCAGGCCCGCGGAGCCGTACGCGGTCAGGGAGCGGTGAGATGACTGCTGCTGCGGCCTCCGCCGCGGTCCTGCAGAGGCGTTCATTGGCGGCTTCGAACCGCACCAGTGCGAGACGGGTCACGGGTGGGTAGTCGAACCCGCGTCTGAAGAGGATTTCTTCCTCCAGAAACGTCGTCACATCGTGTTGGCAGGCGAGGCGAACTGCAGGATGATCCGGGTAGTAGGTCTGGATCACGACTCTCCCGGGCCGATCACCACGGCCCGAACGGCCCGCGACCTGGGTGAGGAGCTGAAACGTGCGTTCGCCGGCGCGAAAATCCGGCAGCCCGAGCATGGCGTCGGCCGAAATGACACCAGTCAGGGTGACATTTGGAAAGTGATGACCCTTGGCGACCATCTGGGTGCCGATGAGGACTTGAACCGCTCCCGAAGCGAACGCGCCAAGCGTCTCCTGGAGCCCGGACCGACGTCGCACCGTGTCCCGGTCGAGGATCGCACTGGTCACTCCGGGAAAGAGGCGATCAAGGTGGTGGGCGACCTTTTCGGTGCCGGCCCCGACCGCGTCCAGGAGCTTTCCTGCGCACGACGGGCATTGGTGTGGCGACGCGGCTTGGTGATCACAATAATGACATCGGAGGTCGCCCGACCGACGATGGACCACGAGCGACACCGAACACGAAGGGCATTCGATACGATGGCCGCAATCGCGGCAGAGCAGAATCGGCGCCCAGCCACGGCGCTGCATCAACAGGATTGCCTGCTCGCCTCGCTCGACAGTTTCCTCGAGCAGCTCGCGCAGTCGGCGTGAAAACAGCGTGCGGCCCTGTTCTCCAGGCTCCGGAGGCTCGCCTCGAAGGTCCACCAGTTCGACCTCTGGGAGCTGGCCGCCCGCCACCCGCCGGGTCAATCTGAGGTGTCGGGCAAGGCCTCTCTCGACCAGTGCCGAAGACTCGACGGACGGCGTGGCCGAGCACAGAATCACCGGCACGCCGAGATGTTGTGCGGTCACCAGCGAAAGGTCGCGCGCGTGGTAGCGAGGTGTTTCCTGTTGTTTGTAGGCGGCGTCGTGCTCCTCGTCGACAACGATCAGACCGAGGTTGTCGAACGGGGCGAAGATGGCGGACCGCGGGCCGACCACGATCCTGGCCCGCCCGTCCCTGATCCTCTTCCACTCCCTCCACCTCTCGCCCTCCGAGAGCGCAGAGTGAAGGATCGCGGCTTGTGAGCCGAATCGCCGTTCGACCGCGCCCGACGCAGCCGGGGTCAGGCCAATCTCCGGTACCAGAACGAGGCCGCTCTGGCCGCGTTCCAAAACCTGTTCGAGGCACCGCAGATAAACCTCTGTCTTACCCGATCCGGTAATTCCTTCGAGGAGAAACGGTGCGTACTCTCCGGCATTCACGGTCGCGCCCACCGCGTCGACGACGAGCTGTTGCTCAGCAGTCAAGCGATGGCGCGTGTCCGTGGGTTTGAGAACCCAGCGCGGTTTTCTCGGAGCCGGCTGCCGGAAACGAAGAAGGAGGCCCGCGGAGTCCATCGCACGCAGGGTCGAAGGTGAACAACCGACCGCGCCGCAGACCTCGGAAGCAAGCGCAGGACGGCCCTGCTCGGCCAGCCACTCGAGAATTTCGCGGCGGCGTGGCGCCCTACTGCATCGCTCGAGCAGCTCTTCGATAGGCGTGTCGGGCAGTTTGACGGCGGTGACTTCCGCTTCGGGTGACCGATCCCGACGGCTGCTTCGGACGGTCGCGAGACCAGCCTCGACCAGAGCATCGAGGGGGCCGCGGCTCACGGCTCCGGCGCGTGCGAGAAGGGCCGGGACGCCGATCTTGGCGGTCGATTGGAGCACGGAGAGGACCTTGCCTCTCTTGCCCGAAAGGGCCTCCGGGTCCGTCCCGGCGCCGGCTGGCGTCAGCCTGGCGATCTCCCCGTCTGACCGCAGCAGGCCGGCGGGGAGCATTGCGGCGAGGGTGTCGCCGAGAGGGCTGCGATAGTAGCTGGAGATGAAGTCGGCGACGTGGAACAGATGGCCCGGCAGCAACGATTGCTGGTCGACGACCTCGTGCAGTGGTCGTACGATATCCGAAGCTATGTCCGCGGTAGGTGAGACCTCGACCAGCACTCCAGTGACGATCTTCTTTCGCAGAGGTACCCGAACCCTCACGCCGGGCACCGCAAATGGCACGAGATCGTCCGGGATGGAGTAGGTGAGCGCATCCGGAGCGCTCTTCGGGATGGCGACCTTGGCGAACACCCGGCCATGGTAGCGCGGAGCATCCGGCCATTGGCCGGAGTGTAGAGTTTTGAATAATGGGTTTTGAGTTTTTCGAGGGTCGTCCGGAGGTCGCGGTAACTCAACACTCAAAACTCAGAACTCAAAACTCAAAACTGATGGAGGCTGAGATGGGGGTGGTAGGGTTGGGTGGATGGGTGTGAAAAGAGTCCACGGCGACATCGAGGGCGAGCGCCTGAATTCTCAGCAGGAAGTCTTCGAGCTGGTGCGACGCATCCCCCGCGGGCGGGTCATGACCTACGGACAGATCTCGGAGGTGATGGCGAGCCGGTTGTCGCCGCGTGCGGTCGGTTGGATGATGCACCGCTGCCCCGACGGCATCCCCTGGCAGCGAGTCGTGAACGCCTCCGGTGGCTGCTCCACCGATCGATTGGCGGACTTCCCCAAGGGACTGCAGCGGTCGCTGCTGGAGGAGGAAGGAGTCGAGTTTCGCGCCAACGGCACCCTCGACCTCGAAGTTTACCGCTGGTGGCCAGCCCGTTCGGGTGATGACGAATAACGGTCTATCCGTTTCGGTCGTGGGCCGGGTCGTCGGTCCGCTCGTGTTCCTGATCCTGATGCTGACCTCCGGCGGCGATCTCTCGAGCGACGGGAAACGGGTCGTCGCGGTCGTTCTCTGGATGGCCGTGTGGTGGATGACCGAGGCCGCGCCGCTGGCGGTGACCGCGATGTTACCTCTGGTGCTGTTTCCGCTGCTCGGCGTTCGCGGCGTTCGCGATGTGGCGCCGAACTACTCCGATCAAATGGTCTTCCTCTTCCTGGGGGGGTTCATCCTCGCTCTGGCTGTCGAAAGCTCCGGGCTTCATCGGAGGTTTGCCCTAGCGATTCTGGACACCGTCGGTGCGTCGCCGAGGCGGCTGGTGTGGGGATTCCTGCTCGCTACGGCCCTGCTTTCGATGTGGCTTTCGAACACTGCGACGACGCTGATGATGCTGCCGATCGCGGCTGGGGTGGCCTCGAGGCTGGATAGTGAAAAAGCGCCGATTCGGCTCATGCTGGCGGTCGCCTACGGCGCCTCGATCGGTGGCATCGGGACCCTGGTCGGCACGCCGCCGAACCTGGTGTTGGCGGGCATGGCGCCGAATTTGTCACCAGACCTCCAACCGTTGACCTTCGGCGGCTGGATGCTCTTCGGTGTGCCGTTTGTCATGCTCTTCCTGCCGGTTGTCGGCCTTCAACTCGGACGTGGTTTGGCTGGGGGCGGCGGCCGCGATCCCAACTTGGCCGCCGAACGTGCGGCTCTCGGCCCGATATCCACGGTCGAGCGCCGCGTCGCCGTACTGTTCGGGGTCACGGCATTTTCGTGGGTGACGCGCGCAGGCCTGGACTTCGGCTTCGTCTCGATCCCGGGCTGGAGCGACGTGCTGGAGGGCTGGGGCGTGATCCCCGATGCCGGTCTTCTGACCGATGCCGTGCCGGCAATTGCTGCGGCCATACTGGCGACTCTGTTGCCGTCAGGGGCGGGCAACGGAAAGCGAATGCTGACCTGGGACGATATTCAGAAGGGCGTGCCGTGGGGGGTACTGCTGCTCTTTGGTGGTGGTTTCGCGATTGCCGATGCAGTGCGCGCGGCCGAGGTCGACCAGTGGCTCGCCGGCAGGCTGCAGGATCTGTCGGTCTTTCCGCTCCCTCTGGTGATCCTCGCCGTCTGTCTGATCACCACCAGCGCCACCGAGCTCACCTCGAACACGGCGACCGCCACCCTCCTGATGCCGGTCATGGCGGCCCTGGCCAGCGTCCTCGGGGTCCATCCCTATCTGCTGATGGTTCCGGCGACGGTGTCTGCTTCGTGCGCCTTCATGCTGCCGGTCGCGACCCCCCCCAACGCCATCGTCATCGGCTCGGGCA
Source organism: Acidobacteriota bacterium (assembly GCA_022340665.1). Lineage (NCBI taxonomy): Bacteria > Pseudomonadati > Acidobacteriota > Acidobacteriota bacterium. Next base: position 18,063 of record JAJDNM010000046.1, read on the forward strand.
TGGTGTCCGCGCGCGATTTCTTCCGCGAGGGGATCTGGCTCAACCTCGCTGGAGCGATTCTCACCACGCTGGCCGTCCTGACTCTTGGCCGATTCGTCCTGCCGCTTGGATAGGCGAGGATATCGATTCTCAATTCTCGGTTTTCAATTTTGAATTCCCGGTCGTCCACCCCGAGAACGGCACGGGCGGCGGGGAACTGAGGATCGAGAATTCAGAATTGCGAATTGTCGTAAAGACTGAGCGGGCGCAGGCGATCCGTTAGACCGAGTTCGTGACAGCGCCGCCAAAAGAGCTCGATCGCCGCGAACTCGCGTGGTCCGAGATCGTATTGGAGGATGCTGCACAGATACTCGACAGCGAGCTGCTCGGACCAGCCGGACTCCAGTGCATGAGACGCGGCGATCTCGTCGATGCGGCTTCGGTTGCGATCTCGACATCGGACGAGCACTTCGGGGTGATTTCCGAGGTCGTTGCCGGCGCGGGCGAGCCAACAGGCAAAGACGAACGGCAGCCCGGTGATCTGCTTCCATGCCGCCCCGAGGTCGAGCTCGAAGGGGTACAGCTCTGGGTTTGGCCGGTTTCGGACCACCTTGTCGCCGATCAACAGGACGGTTTCGGGCGGCGACGCCGAGCCGTTGACATCGGTTGATACGAGGGTGTCTACGGACGGAAATCGTTGGTACATCTCATCGAAAACAACCTTCAGCAGGGCAACCGAAGTGTGGCTGTCACCGTCGGTCTGGACGTGCGCGACCTCGTCCATCGGCACCCGGCTGAAGACCCTGACGGTCAGAGTCGGACCATCGGAGCCGATAGCTCCCGCCGGAACGATCGAGAGCTCGGTCGGTGAGAGCTGGAAATCGATCACCGGGCAGAGGGCGACTGACGCGCGATCCTCGAGCAGGGTCTCGAGAAGGCGGCTCGGTACGTCGGTAAAGAGGCGAATCCCGGGCTCTTCGTCAAGACCTTCGATCAACGGCCTCGCATTGAGGAAGCTCACAGCTGCAATCGTGAACCTGGACGGCACCTGGGACCTCAGCTCCGGGGATCGTGGGGCATGGAGCCGCGCCGGCTCCTCAGATAGGCGAAAGGTGTGGCAAAAAGGAAGTTGGAAACCCTCGACGTGTAGACGTCGGCCGAACCTTCGATCTGGCGCGAAAGGTGGCTCTTGTCGTTGCCGGCGCGCAAGAGGCCGCCCCAGCTCGGGTTCTCGAGCTCGGCCGCCTCGCGCGCGAGCGGCGCGATGCGTTCGTCGAGTTCTAGAGTTGCGGCCCGCAGGCGGGCGATTTCGGCTTCGAGCTCTTTGGCGGATGCCTCCGGCTGCTCTCCATAACCCTGGTTGAGGCGCTGCAACGCGAGCCGGCACCGGCTATGGGCGGTTTCGAGATCGACCTTGGCCGCCATCATGACAACCAGCTCCTTTTCGGTGTCGCGGAAGCCTTCCACTGCAGCCAGCTCCTCCTCGAGCTCACGCAGGATCAGGGCGGTGCGCCAGCGAAGCCTCGATTTTGACATCTTGACATCGGCGAAAATGTGGTCGCCGACATAGAGGATGGCCGCGCCTGAAAGCCCCAGGTATTCTTCGACCTTGGTCGCATCGCCGCCGAGATAGGCACCCGGGCCGGGAATCGGTCCGGCCACCGGCTGGAGCAATCCTGCCTCCTCGTCAGCGATCGAGAAGAGAGGAAGGTTGTAGCTGAAGAACCCCGGCTTGCGTGCGCCGACGATGACCAGCTCGAAGAGATCCCGCCAGGTGTAATCAGGTTTCAGAAATCGATCATAGGCGTAGGACATGATCCTCTCGGCGTAGGGCCACTCCGAGTTCGAGATCAACATCAAGCGTTTGCCGGCCTTGACCTGATCGAGCAGCGCTATCGGTGCTTGCGGGTCGAGGAGGATGTACGGCTCGGGGTCGGCCATGATGTCGGCCTTGAGTGAACCCTCGATGTGAGTCATGTCGAGCCGTGAGGAAACCTCACGGTAGAGGTCCTCGTAGCCGTGAACGTCCGGCAGCAATCGTTCGTCGTAGAGATCAACCAGCTGAGCGTAGAAGCAGCTCGCAGAGAGCGAAAAGAGGGTGTTGAGAAAGACGAAACGCGGTTCCGAGAGATCGACCGGAGTGTGGCGGTAAACGGCCCGTTGTTGGTCGAAGCTCATCGAGTGGGTGCCGTGCGCGGCGCGCATGACATAGCCGAAGCGATTGGCCTTGACGATATTGCCGAGTTCGGTGTCGATGACGAGGCCGCGGATGACCAGATGAGGGTCGAATTTCAAGTCTTCGATAGGCCACCCATCCTCGACAAACAACTCCTTGAGCCGGTCGTAGACGCGCTGTTCCCAGACCTCGGCGTGGTAGTGAACCAGCGTGTAGTCCATGTCGTAGCCGATGGCCCCGATAGTGCGCAGATTGAGCGTACGGTTGGAGTAGATTTGCCGTCCCGGCGGCACTCGTTCGAGACCCATTGTCGATTCCATCATTACGCAGAGTCTAGCAGCGTTCTGCATCTCCGCTTGAACTTGTTCCCGGCGGCCCGCCCGATGCGACCCTGTGTGGTGTTCGCGCCGATTCCGGACCTGAGGCCGCGTTTCGCTCATCGGCTTCGTCGGGATGATCACGACGATGCGGGTTGATCGTTGCTTTGAACGGGACATCAGGTCGCACGGTTTTGGGCAACATCGTCACGAAGAGCGCGAGGCGGTGCCAGATGCCGGTTTCGCCGCCGGCCCGCGGCCGGAGGCGTAGTGGAGCTACGTTGAGGACCGCGGGACAAGGCGGGGACGGCAGATGGCGCCGTATCGTGTTCTGCAATAGATGTTCGCCCAAAACCGTGTGACCAACAAAAAAGCAAGCCCGCGAACGGGCTTGTAAAGGAGGAGATTGTCCGGTGCGTCCAATAACATCGTAGGTTCCGTCGCACCTCGAGGCCGTGAGCATGGTCACACCCGTCCCCTCCCCACCCGAAGATTTCACCCACCTGGTACCTTCCCCCCTGTCGCGGTCGGGATTCCGAATTCAGAATTCCTCATTCCGAATTCGGTGGGTGGTTGGGGGGATTATTCCTCCGGCTTCACCACGCCGATATATGGCAGCGTCCGGTACTTCTCCGCCCAGTCGAGACCGCAGCCGACGACCCACTCGTCGGGGATCTCGAAGCCGAGGTAATCAATCTGCGCGTAGACCTCGCGACGGTCGGGCTTGTGCACCAGAACGCAGGTCTTGAGCGATGCGGGTTGGCGCGCGGCCAGAGTGCGGACGAGATAGGCGAGGGTGTAACCGGTATCGACAATATCTTCGACGATGAGAACGTGCTGGCCGGCGATATTCCTCCGGAGATCCATGATCATGCGGACCGCCCCGTCGGTCTCCGTGTGGTCGCCGTAGGTCGAAAGGGCCATGAAATCGACGCTTCTCGGGATCGTCAGATGGCGGGCCAGGTCGGCGAGAAAAATGAACGACCCTTTGAGGACCCCGACCAGAATCAGGTCATCCACGTCTCGATAGTCAGCCGAAATCCGCCGCGCGAGCTCTTCGACCTTCTGGTGGATTTCATCCTCGCTAATGAGGACTTCAGGCATTTCTTCGGGCATCGCATCCCCTTTTCTCGACGGCTGGAAGAAGCCTAGCGCGATCGGGTATCCAGGTCCACTCGCCTGCCACCCACCCATTTCGGATTTCGGATTTCGAATTTTCCGCCCACCCACCCCTCGACAATTCAACTCAACCATTCAGCGATTCGTTGAATCAAACATCCAACATCCAACATCGAGTATCCAGCATCCAGCATCCAGCATCCAGCATCGAGCATCCAGCATCGAGCATCCAGCATCCAGCATCTGTCTGGGCGGGTGGGAGGAAACATGCGAGGATAGACGACGGTGAAACGGAGCTTGGTGTTGAGCGAAGTTGTAACAGAGAATCCTGAAAAGACCGAAAGGCCGGTGATGCGGCTCCTGCGGGAGTATGCCTGGCCCTACAGGTGGAGCTACCTCGCGGGCGCCATTTTTCTGTGGATCACCAATTACCTGGCGGTCAGTATTCCAGGACAGATCGGCCACGCGATCGATGCCCTTCGCGCGGAGCAACCTATGGCCCGCTACATCGTGGCTATCGCGCTCATGGGCGTGGCGGTGATCGTGGTCCGGAGCCTGTCGAGAGTTCTCATCTTCAATCCCGGGCGCCACATCGAGTACAACCTGCGGAAAGATCTTTTCGCCCATCTCTTGAGGCTGCAGCCGTCATTTTACGCGACCCAGAAGAGGGGGGATATCGTCAGCCGGGCCGCCAACGACATCAGCTGGGTTCGTACGCTGGTCGGGTTCGGTGGGTTGCAGGTGATCAACGTGACCCTCGCTGTAGCCCTCACCGGGTGGAAGATGATGTCGCTGTCGCCGAGGCTCACATTTGTGGTTCTGGTGCCGATCGCTCTCGGCGCTGGTCTCGTTCAGTGGGGCATCCGACGCCTCTTCCTGCTTGCGCGTAGGAGCCAGGAACAGCTCGGCGAGATCTCCGAACACGTTCTCGGCAGCTTGCAGGGCATGGCGGCGATCCAGGGTTTCGTGGCAGAGGAGTCGTTCATCGAGCGTTTCGAGACGAGAAACATCGCGTGGCTCAGCACCGGAATGCGCCTTGCCCTTATTCGCTCGATCGCTCTACCACTGCTCGTCCTCTCGGGCGGCGTGGCCATGTTCGCCCTGATCGCAGTGGGTGGAAGGATGGCTCTCTCCGGCACCCTGACCGTCGGAGAGCTCGCTGCCTTCACCGCGCTGTTGACCGTCTTTCTGCCTCCCCTTCGATCGATGGGGTGGATGATGTCGGTGATCCAGCGGGGGAGGGCCGCTCTCGAACGGATTTTCGAGCTCATGGATGCACCAATCGAGCGACCAGAGGGCTCAACCGGTGTGATTCTGGACGCAGGACGCGGCCCGAGGATCGATATTCGAGATCTCCATTTTGCCTACCCGGACGAACCGGGACGCGAGGTGCTCAGCGGCCTGACCGCGACCATCCCGGCTGGTGGCGTAGTCGGACTCTTCGGGCGGACCGGAAGCGGCAAGAGCACACTGTTGCATCTTCTCATCCGGCTCTACAATCCGCCGGCAGATTCAGTCTACGTCGATGACGTCGATATTCTGACGCTCGATCTCGAGAGCTGGCGCCAGCGGCTGACGGTCGTACCTCAGCGACCGTTCCTCTTTTCCGACGCGATTTCCGCCAACGTCTCTCTCGAAGAGAAGCCGAATGTATCGCGGATTCGGGACGCGGTTGACATGGCGGCGCTGGGTGCCGATCTCGAGGCCCTCCCGGACGGCCTTCAAACAGTGGTCGGTGAGCGCGGTATCATGCTTTCCGGTGGTCAGCGACAGCGGGTCGCGCTTGCCCGAGGCCTCTACCGGAGTGGTGATGTGTTGATCCTGGACGACGTGCTGTCGGCAGTCGATCACCAGACGGAATCGCAGCTGGTGGATACGGTCGCTCACCTCGCGCGCCGACCGGAAGCACCAACGGTCCTGATCTCGAGCCACCGTCTCTCGGCCCTGCGACATTGCGACACGGTGTTGGTGCTCGACAGCGGCAGGTTGGTCGATGAAGGCCCGCACAGCGAGCTGATACGAAGGCCGGGGGTTTACCGGGATACCTGGCTCGTGCAGAGCCAGAGTGCGGCGGACGAGGTGGCGTCGTGAGGGATCGCTCGATGCTGCGCCACCTGTGGCCGTTTCTCAGGCCCGATTCATGGGCCTTCGCTCTCGCTCTGATTCTGACGCCGGTCACCGCGGGCCTCAGCCTGGTTCAGCCTTGGATCCTGAAGAAGGTCATCGACGACCACATCGTGGCGGGGGTGAGCGAGGGATTGATGACCCTCGCGCTGCTCTATCTCGGTGCGGTTGGCGTCGCGTATGTGCTCGAGGGTGGATACGTGATGTCACTCGCGTGGGGTGGCCAGCGCACCATCGTGCGGCTGCGCTCGGGTGTCTATCGGAAGCTTCTGAGTCTGCGTCAGAGCTATCTCGACCGGCAGCCCGCAGGTCGCCTGTTGACCCGGGCGACCTCGGATATCGACGCCCTCGGAGAAGCGTTCTCTTCCGGCCTTATCAACATCGTTCTCGACCTCCTGATGATCACCGGCACCCTGATTGCAATGTTCCTGCTCGATTGGAAGCTGACCCTCGTCTTGATGCTGTTGGCGCCGCCGATTCTCGCCGTACTCGAGATCATTCGTCGCCGCCTCAGGGTTCTCTTTCTGGAGGTGCGAGAGGCGTTGGCGTCGGTCAATGCCTTTCTCGCCGAAAGGGTGGACGGCGTCGAGGTTGTCCAGCTCTTTGGCAACGAGGACCATTCGGAGCGCCTGTTCGACCTCAGGAACGATCGATTCCGTCGCGCTACGACACGCTCGAATGTTTACGACTCGTTCATGTACGCGCTGGTCGACGGCACTGCAGCCATCTGCGTGGCAGTGATGCTGTGGTACGGGTCTGGGTTGGCCACTCAAATGGGATTTCCCCTGCCGCTGAGCGAGCCGGTCAGCGCGGGCGTGCTGGTTGCCTTCATCGAGTACCTGGACCGCCTCTTCCGGCCGCTCCGGGAGCTCTCGTCTCGGGTCGCGGTGCTGCAACGGGGCGCAGCCGCACTCGAGAAGGTCCTCGGTCTTCTCGACGTCACGGAAACCGTGTCCGAAGACGGAGTCAGCCACCCGGAGGTCGCGGGCGAGATCAAGATGCGTGAGGTGTTCTTCAGATACAGGCCAGACACCGAGGACGTCCTGAGCGGAATCGACCTGGACGTGAATCCCGGTGAAGTGGTAGCGGTGGTCGGTTCGACCGGTTCTGGCAAAACCACGCTGACCCGAATCCTCGACACTTCGTACACGGGCTATAGGGGGAGCATCACGCTTGACGGGAAGGAGCTGTCGGGCCTGCGATCGAAAGACGTGCGTCGCCGGATCGCGGGTGTGCGGCAGGATCCGCAGCTGTTTTCGGAGACGGTGCGCTTCAACATCGATCTGGGGAACGAAAACATCGATGCAGCCGAGACCGAGGCTGCGGCGGAGCTGGTCCATGCCGATCGGGTGATCGATCGCGTCGGGTGGGACCATGTGCTGCGTGAACGAGGTGCCGATCTGTCGGTGGGGGAAGGGCAACTGCTGACCTTCGCGCGCGCGATGGCGCACGATCTTTCGGTGGTTGTGCTCGACGAAGCCACTGCGTCCGTTGACTCGATCACGGAGCAGCTGATTCAGGATGCGATTGCCAAGATCTTCGAGCGCAAGACGGTGCTCGTGATCGCACACCGGCTTTCGACGGTGGAGCGTGCCGACCGGATCGTGATGATGGACCATGGGCGTATCGTCGAGCAGGGCACCCACCACGAGCTGCTCGCTGCCGGCGGCGCCTACGCCAAGCTCGTCCGTGCCGGCGAAGACCTCCTGGTCGCGTGACCCGCCCACCCGCCCGATACTCGATGCTGGATGTTGGATCCTGGTCTCACCCAACCAGCCCTTGGCACTCATGAATCAGGATTCAACCGTTTGTAGAATCCAAAAATCCAACATCAAGCATCAAGCATCAAGCATCGAGTATCGAGTATCCGAGGTATGTGTGGGTGGGCGGGAAATCCCAAATCCGCATTACGTGGGTGGGTGAGTTACCATGGTGCCCCGCTTCTTGCGAGGTGACAGATATGGCGTCTCAAATGAGTCGAGATCCTGCGCGGGCCCCGGACCGGGTGGACGTGCGTGCAGTGAGGAAGGAGGATGCGATGCGTGGTTTTCTTCGTTCGGCGGGTTTGATCGTTGTCCTGTGTGTCGTGGCTGGCGTGGCCGCCGCAAATGACTATTTTCCGCAGTCTGTGGCTTCGGGTGATCCGACGCCGACGAGTGTCGTGCTGTGGACCCGAGCGATCGACGGTGATGGCGGGATTCCTTCCGGTGTCATTCTCAGTGTCGCCACCGATCAGGCCTTTACGAATGTGGTGATGAAGCGGTCGATTGAGATTGACAAAGAATACGACGGCGTCGTCAAGGTCAAGGTCGACGGGCTGATGCCGTACACCGACTACTACTACCAGTTCGCGGTCGACGAAAACCTATCGCAAATCGGCCGCACGCGGACTGCGCCGACCCCCGACATGGACGTCGATGTCAGATTTGCGGTGGTTTATTGCCAGGATTACATCGGTCGCTACTACAACGCCTATCTCAAATTGTTGCTCGATCACGACGAAGATATCGATTTCATCGTCCACCTTGGCGATTACGTCTACGAGACGACCGGAGACCCTCAGTTCCAGGATCCGGAGAGTGAACGAAAGATGGTCTTCGAGGACACCGAGGGTGCGATTCAGCTCGGCACGGAAGAGAACCCCAACTATGCCGCCGCCAGCCTGGCCAATTACCGAACCCTCTATCGCACCTACCGTTCGGACGAAGTGCTGCAGGAAGTCCACGAACGGTGGCCAATGCTCGTGGTCTGGGACGATCACGAGTATGCCAACGACGCTTGGGGTGCCACGGCGACCTACTACAACGGCCGTCGAGACGAGTACGACGTCGAGCGCAAGCAGAACTCGGAACGAGCTTTCTACGAGTGGGTGCCGATCGATGCCGGCCTCAACCAGGAGGGCGAGCTCGAGATCACCGCTGCCGATCTCTATCCGAACGCGAAGATCTATCGCGATCTGATCTACGGCTCGAACCTCCACCTTGTGCTGACCGATCTGCGGTCATTCCGGCCTGACCATTTGATCCCGGAAGACGCGTTCCCCGGCGAGATCGCGGTCGACGAGGAAACCCTTGCCGCCATGGTGGGTGAGGCGTGGCCGGCGGTCAGGGAGAGTTTCGACCCTTACGTCGATATGGACCTTCTCGGCGGTTATTTGCCGATCCTGCGGCAGACCACGAGCCTGATCGCCGCCAATCTCTACATGATGGAAAACCCCGAACTCGATTTCTTCACCGCGGTTGATCTGGGCGAGGCTGCGATGTCGGGGAATGTGAGCGCCACCTTCATCAATCTCCTGTTTACAGAGGCTGGGCTGCAAGCGCCGTTCTCTGCGGAAGTCCTGGCCATGCTACCGCGGGGGATCTCGTTCCTGGTGATGGGCAAGACCGCGATTTACTCTTCAGGCGGATCGCGGACGCAGGTCATCAAGGATACCTTCGACCTCTACGCCGCCGCCCGCTACCTCGAGACAGAGGGCGCGGCGCAGGAGGTGTATGGAGCGCAGCAGAACGCCTGGCTCCAGGGGACGTTGCTCGCCAGTCCGACGACCTGGAGGGTTCTGGGCCACTCGTTCATGATGACGCCGATGGTGATCGATTTCACCAACCCGGCGATCGCCGATATGCTGCCCGTTGAATTCCCGGATTTCCTCCGCACAAAACTGGTGATCAACGCCGAGGACTTCAACGGCCTGCCGCAAAAGACCATGGAGGTGCTGGGACTCCTCGGTCTGGTCCCGAACACGGTAGTGATTTCGGGTGACATCCACTCGACATTCGTGACCGACCACAAGAACGGAATTTACGAGATCACACCGCCGGCCATCTCCTCGGCGACGAACGCCGAGATCGTGATCAGGGTCGTCGCTTCCGACCCGATACTCGGGCAGATACCGGGCATCGAGGAGATTCTCCAAAACTACGCCCTCCTCCTCCAGGTATCGGCGATGAGCCCGGCTGTGTCGCAGTCCGATATCCTGTACGCCAATACCTTTTCCCACGGTTACGGCATCTTCGACGTCGCCGACAGCGTGATGAAGATCCTCATCCAGCAGATGCCTTCGGACGAGGTTGGTAACAGCTACTACGACGATCCGGAGGCGTTGGAAGCCCTGTTTACTCCGCTCAGATTCACGATTCGGGATGGGGTGCTGACTCCTGCGCCCTGATGAATCCGGTCCATCTGGCAAATCGAGGGCCCGCTCGACGGGCCCTCTTTCTCATTTTGCGATGATCGTGGACACTTGAGACATGAACAACACCATTGACCAGCCGGTCGCGGCTCGCCCCGGAGAAACACTAGATACCGTGAGCTTGGCTCCTTTCCTAGCAACCGCGCTCGGACTCGAGGGCGATATCGAAGTTCTGCAATATCCTTCGGGATATTCGAACCTCACGTACATGCTGCGGGTCGGAGATTCGGAGCTAGTGCTCCGGCGGCCACCATTCGGCAGCAAGCCGAAGACCGGCCACGATATGCGGCGCGAGTTTGATGTGTTGACCGCCCTTCAAAACGACTTTCCCTACTGCCCGAAACCGTTGGCGCACTGCGACGATGAAGGCATCATCGGCGCACCCTTCTACGTGATGGAGCGCATCGAGGGCATCATCGTCAGAAGGGATTTTCCACCGGAGATGTCACTGTCTCCCGAGGACATCAGAGGCCTCTTCGAAAACGTCGTCGACGTGCATATCGAGCTGCACTCGGTTGACCATCGGTCCGTTGGCCTCGAGACATTCGGCAAGTCAAAAGGGTACGTCGAGCGGCAGATAGCCGGATGGTCCGACCGGTATCGCAGGGTGCGTACACCCGACGTGCCCGACTGTGAAGGCGTCATGACTTGGCTGGAGGCAAATCGACCACCGGACACCGGCACCGGATGCATCGTCCACAACGATTTCCGCCTCGACAATCTGGTCCTCGACCCGCACGAACCACGGCGGATCATCGGTGTCCTCGACTGGGAGATGGCGACAATCGGTGACCCTCTAATGGATCTCGGGGCGTCACTCGCGTACTGGGTGGAGCAGAGCGACCCTCCCGCCATGCAGGCGATGCGGATGATGCCCACAAACGTGGTTGGAGCGCCCTCGAGGGCGGAGGTGATCGCCCGATATGCGGATAAGAGCGGCATCGAAGTCGGAGATTTTGGCTTCTATTACTGCTACGGTCTTTTCCGTCTCGCGGTGATCGTCCAGCAGATCTACTACCGTGCGTACCACGGCCAGACGAAGGATCCCCGTTTCCTGAATCTCAATCTGTGGGTTTCGGTGCTTGCTGACGCAGCCGAGGCAGTGACGAGGTAGAAACGCGTTGCGCGCCCGTCCCGACGAAAATCAAGCTGGCCCAGATTTCAACGAGGGCGCCACGAGGTGCGCGCACGCGCGACGTCTGTGTCGTCGTCCGGTCGCATTAACTGATGGCGCACCTCGATTCCCTCTTCGCGGTCAATCAGCTGGCTGCGCGACATGACGGTCTGGCCGTGGTGGCATTCGGAGAGGAACTTGATCTCGAGCGAGGCGAGCTCGTGAATGTCCCAGATCTCGTCCGGCACGGCTTCGACCGCCCATTCCACATAGCTCGTGTTGTTGACGTGCCCGGCGAGGTCGAGATCTGAACGGCGAACAGTGAACGGGATTTCGTGGTCGATCGGATCCGGTGGCGAAAGGTCTCCACCTCTTGTGGGTGTGTGATCGAGGCCCAGCGCGGTCAAGCGTTCCACCACCCGTGCCGGAAGACGGATGGGGCGCCGCCGTCCCAGATCGAGAACCAGCCACAGGGTGGTCGCGGTTCCGATCCGACGGTCAGATACGTCGAAGATCAAGAACTTTCGCTCGGTGAAAAGTCGGTTCAAAGCATCCGGCCAGGTCTCGATGACGATCTCCTCGTCCGCTCCAGGCCATCTCTCCATCTCGAGCTGGAGTCTGGAGAGGACCCACGCGAAACCACTGTCGATGAGCACCTCCACCGCGACGCCGAGAATGGCGGCATGCGTGGTTGCGGCCTCCTGTAGGAATTGGCAGAGGATCGGAATCCGAAGCCGGTCCTGTGGATCGGTCTCGTAGGACCGCACGCGGAACCGGCTGCGGTGAGGGTTTTTCATTTCGGTGTTCGCCGAATGCTAGCACGCGCTGCTCCAACCGATCGGTCGATTTCCGGGCAGGGTGGAGGCACAATGTGGCATGGGCCGCCGGAACCCGTGCTTCGATCACGACTGCCACATCTGTTGCGTGAATACTCGCATGACACTGACCGAGGCGGACGTTTCTCGACTGCAATCGGCGGGCCAAAACGCGTTCTGTTTCGTCAACGATGATGACGACCTTCAGCTCGTGAATGTTGATGGGCAGTGCATCTTTCTCGCCAACGGCCGGTGCTCGGTTCACCAGGACCGGCCCGAGGGCTGCCGCCTCTACCCGATGATTCTCGATCTGTCCGTGGATCGGGTGGTCCTCGATGCATTCTGCCCGTGGGCGTGCGAGTTCGGGTTTACCCGGGAGGACGAGGTGCAACTGCGCCGATCGGTTGTCGATGAGGCGAGGGAAAGCCGGATCAGAGGATCCAGAAGGCGATCAGGCTGATCACGCCGAGGCCGCCGAGCAGGGCGAGGCTGAGCCCCCCGGTGCGCTTGGATCCGAAGATTACCGCGTAGATCCCCTTCATCAGGTTGTTGACTGCGGCGGCGATGACCACCGCCAGGGCGGCGGTCTCGATCGAGAGTGTCGAGCCGACGGTCTGGGTCAAACCGAGGATGAATGGGTCGACGTCAGCGGCACCCATGACGGCGGCCATAACGAGAACCCCGGTGTCGCCGAACCTGTGTGTTACCACTTTTGTGGCGATCAGAATCACCAGGAAGATTGCCGCGAACGTGAAAGCGGAGGTCAGCTCAAGAGGGTTGCGATCGCGTCGATCGGCCGACGGATCGAAGCTGCAGTCCTTGGCCATGCCGGTGAAGTGCGTCAACAGTATGCCGATCACGATGGCCGCGATCCCCAGTCCCCAGAACAGCGCGGTGAGCTGGCTGGCGAGAGTCGCGGCGAAGAGAAGCAGCAGGATCCACAGACGGATGTACATCATTCCGGTGGCTGAGAGGATGGCGCCGGCGTAGGCGACCGAGCACGGCTCTCTCGTTTTCGATTGCCGCGCGAGGACCACGGTCGTAACGGTCGAGGAATAGGCGCCTCCAAGGAGGCCGGCGATGATCAGCCCCCGATCCTCACCCCACCACATCTGTAACAGGTAGCTCACGTAGGAGATAGCCGAAACCGCCACCACGACGAGCCAGATATTGAACGGATTGATCTCAAACGGGGTGAATTCCTCGTTCGGGACGACCGGCAGGATGACCGCGGTCAGGAGGAGAAATCGCAGAAGGGTGCGCATCTCGTGCCGCGGGAGGGCGGTTGCCAGACCTTCGAGGAACCGTTTCTCGTGCAGCAAGATGACCGCGACCACTCCGGTGGCTATTGCGATCCAGTACAAGCCCATGGCGGCGCAGCCACCGATGGAGTAGGTGAGCAGGGCGGCCGTCTCGGTGGTGATACCGGCCTCTCCCTCCTTCAAGGAGTACCAATGCGACATGCCGACCAAGCCGCCCATCACCACCAGTCCGAGGGAGAAGGGAAGTGTGGTCGTCGGAAAGGCCACGACCAGCAGAAAACCGACGAGGCCAATGATCGGAAAGGTGCGAACGCCGCCGATCCCGTCCGGTTCATGCTCCTCGCGCTCGAAACCGATCAGCAGGGAAAGGCCGAGCGTGAGGACGAAACCGAAGAACTCGGGCGGAAGATGGGAGAAGAAGGCGTCCACCAAGCCATTTTAGCGTTTGTGAGCACCTAGCGTCGAAAAACTGGGAAGGTAATCATCAATTCGGCAGATTCTGGATGTTGGATACTGGATGCTGGATCCGCCCGCCCACCCCTGGACATTCACGGGAGAGGATTGAAGTTTTTGTTGCATCCAGCATCCAGCATCCAGCATCTATCTAGCATCTAGCATCCAGCATCTATCTAGCATCTAGCATCTAGCATCGAGGTTCGAGGATCAATCGTCCTCAACCAGCTGATCGAGGAGATCCGGGTCTGCTGCCCGCGGCACGGTGACGTGCCCCCGGCCTGCGTTGGCGCGATTCCAGGTATCGACCGTTTCGACGGCGTTTTCGTTGCGAGCCCAGGCTCGGCGGGCGACACCGCCCATGGCATCCCACTCGAGCGCGGTGTCGAGAACACGATCCACCCGTTCAGACCCGTCGAGCACGAGGCCGAAGCCACCATTGATCGCCTTGCCGGTGCCAACCCCTCCGCCGTTCGAGAGAACCGCCATGGTCATGCCGCGGGCGGCGTTACCGGCCCAGCACTGGTGCGACATGTCGGCGACCGTATTCGAGCCGTCGTAAATGTTGGCGGTTTCGCGGAAGGGCGAATCCGTGCCGCCGGTATCGTGGTGGTCGCGGCCCATCATCACCGGACCGATTTCGCCTTCACGTACCATACGGTTGAACTCCCGGGCGATTGAGGTCCGCCCCTCTGCATCTGCATAGAGAATTCGAGCCTGGGTGCCGACAACCAGGGCATTCGATTCGGCGTCTCGAATCCACTGCCAGTTGTCACGGTCCTGGCCGCGGCGGGCGGGGTCGATACAGCCCATCGCCGCGGCATCAGTCTTGGCGAGATCCTTTGCTTTGCCCGACAGGCAGACCCAGCGGAACGGGCCGTAGCCGTAGTCAAAGCACATCGGGCCCATGATGTCTTCGACGTACGAGGGCCAGATGAAGCCCTCGGAGGTGTCGACACCGTTCTTCGCAATTTCTGTCGCACCAGCATCGAAGACCGCCTTCATGAAGGCATTGCCATAGTCCCAGAAATGGGCGCCTTTCTCGGTCAACCTTCGCAGCACCTCGAAGTGTCGAACCAGGCTTAAATCCACCAGGGCGGCGAATCGATCACGGTCTGAAGCGAGCAGCTCTCGGCCTTCCTCGAAGCCAACACCCGCCGGCGTGTATCCACCGCCGTAGGGGACGTGGCACGAAGTCTGATCGGAATAGAGGTCGACCTCGATATCATTCGCGTCGAGATACTCGAGGAGATCGACGACGTTTCCGAGGTAGGCAATGGAGATCGGTTCGCCGGCATCCGCTGCCTCGAGCATCCAGCGGACCGAGGTCTCCAAATCGTCGCTGACCCTCGAGACCCAGCCCTGCGAGTGCCGGGTCTCGACCCTGGATGGGTCGACCTCTGCAACGATGCCGGCACCGCCCGCGATCTCGAGTGCTTTCGGCTGGGCGCCGGACATGCCGCCGAGGCCCGAGGTCACGAATGTCTTGCCCGCGAGATTGCCGTTGTCGGGCACCCCGAGGTAGAGACGCCCGGCGTTGAGAAGGGTGATGTAGGTGCCGTGAACGATCCCCTGTGGGCCGATGTACATCCATCCGCCGGCAGTCATCTGGCCGTAGTTGACGCAGCCGAGGGCGGCGAGGCGGTGGAAATCCTCCGGGGTATCGAACATCCCCACCATCAACCCGTTGGTGATGATGGTCCGCGGCGCCTCCGGGCGGGATGGAAAGAGGCCGAGCGGGTGGCCCGAGCTGACCACCAGGGTCTGGCTGTCATCCATGATCTCGAGGTATCGCTTGATCAGCAGGTACTGCATCCAGTTCTGGCAGACCTGTCCCGATTCACCGTAGGTCACCAACTCGTAGGGATAGAGCGCGACGTCGAAATCGAGGTTATTGTCGATCATCACCTGCATCGCCTTCGCCTCGGTGATGCGCCCGGTGTAGGAATCAATCGGACGGCCGCTGATATTGCCGTCGGGTCGGTAGCGGTAGCCGTAGATCCGGCCGCGCGTCATCAGCTCCTCGAGGAACTCCGGTGCGATGATCTCGTGGTGCTCCAGCGGCACGTAGCGAAGGGCGTTTGCCAACGCCACCTTCGTGTCATGAGGGTTGAGGGTGCAGCCTCGATCGGGCGCCCGGCGGATCCCGGGCTTGAATTCCGTGACCTCCGGCAGTTCAGTCAGCTCGACGGTCAGTGCGGGTTCGCTCATCTCGTCCTCCGGTGGGGCATTGTATCTTCCACCTCGCGCCCGTGCCCGTATCCGTGCCAAACCTGGGAAGACGACAATACGGTTTCCCCGCCCACCCGCCCACGGCCCGACGGCAGGTGGTTCTTGTATTTTTCGCACGAGGATTCATTATTCGGCCGTTTTGCCGTATGGCCGTTAAACCGTATGGCCTGGGGGGCCTGGTGGTGGCTACTCCTCGAACGGCACCCTGGCGATTTCGACCTCGGGATGGAAGAGATCATTCACCTTGACCCCGGCCGACGACAGCGAATAGACCACGTCCTCGATATAGACGCTGCGCCGGATCCAGGCGTGCTGCCCCGACGAGCCCAGCTCCTCGTGGTCGATCCTGCCGATCTCGCGGATCCCTTCCTCCGGGTCGGCCGCCAGCACCAGCAATCCGCTGAAGCGTCCTTCGGCGCCGTCGATGTAGGCCGGGATAGAGAGAACGCCGCGGTGGTAGGTGAACGCGTGGTGATCGTGCATCGCCTCGGACCATGACCAGGTGTCTTGGTTGCTCTCGACCAGGTGTCGCTGCGCGAGCGTCGGGGCCGACGGGTCGCGGACGTCGAAGATGCTCACTGCCAAGCCGATCACCCGACCGTCTTCGTCCGCTTCCTGTCCAACTGCGAGCAGCCAGTCGTTGCCGATCGGGTGGAGGTAGGACGAGAATCCGGTCACTTCGAGCTCACCGACGACCTTCGGGAAGAACGGGTCGGAGAGATCCAAAGTGAAGAGCGGATCGATCTGTTCGAAGGTGACGACGTATCCCGTGTCACCCATGAATCGAACCGCGAAGATCCGCTCGTTGGGGCCGAGACCGCCGACCAGCCCCACCTCTCGGAGATGCCCGTTGCCGTCGTCGGACAGAATCGACACGGAACTCGCCTGTTCCCGCTCTGGCGTCGTGTTCCACCACCAGTCGAACTCGGTGGCGGCCACGCGCAGGAATCCCTGGTGTTCGGAGAGCGCGAATTGATCGAGGATCCAGCCGTCGACCTCTCCGGAGGCGGAATACCGAACAGGGCTGTCCTGCGAAGGATCGAGTTCGAATTTGTGGATCGCAGTCGTCATCTCTGTCGGAGCCCACATCCACCCCCACCACCACCAATCGCTCGTCTGCGCCACGTAGAGGTTCTTCCTCGAGGCGTAGACCGTCCAACCATCCGCGATCAGACCGGTGGCGCTGACCGGTCCGTTCTCGTCGAGGTCGAGATGGACGATCGAGAGAATAGCCCAGGTCGACGCGTGAACGGGTCTGAAGAGCGAGCCGCAATCGAGCAGCGGTTCAGCGATGGGTGCCGATTCTCTCTCCGAGACGTCGCGCATCCGGGGAAGCATGTCCTGGACCTCGTACTTGGCCAGGATTTCCGTCACCAGCGGCGCGAAGATCGTGCGGGCCTCGGCGAGGATGCTCTCGCGTTCGTCCTCGGTGGCATCCCAGGGTAGGTCGGGAAGCCCGAGATCATCGCGCCATGCCAGAACCCAGAGCTCTGGCGGCAGTTCGATGTACGAACGAACCACGGCGTATAGGTCTCCGTCGATCAGACGTGCGTCGACCAGCCACCCCTCGATGTCGACGACGCGCAGAACACCGGGTGAGGCCGGGTCCGCCACGTCGAGAAGTGTGAAGCGGGTTCCTCCGGTGAAACCGTCGGAATCTTCCTCCGAGTTCCACACATCGGATACGATCAGGGCGCGTCCGCCGCGCAAGAACAGGCCGCGGCCATATCCGGGAAGTTCTTCGACAGCCAGCTCAGCGGTGGCGGTGGCGGGCCAGGATTGCATGATGTGAAGGTCTTTGCCTTCAACGGCATACAGGTGTGTGCCGTCGGTTTTGACGATGTCGATCTCGTCGACTCCGGCCTCCTGGTTGTTGGTTGTCGTGAAGTCGCTGGGCACATCCGAGGATCCTCGGACATCCTCGGGACCTCCAGACCAGGGCAGCATGAACCATCGTTGATAACGGTACTCGAGTACCCGCTCCACGGCCACCTCGATCAGGTAGTCGCGCGCCTCGGCGCAGTCGTGCAGTGCTTTGAGAGCGACCGATGACGACGGTGGCTTGGTCGCCCTCACCCGGCGCCCTGCTGAACGGCGGGTTTGTGGCTCACGCAGGAACTCGTCGGTCCACGCCGCCTGGGACAGGACGGCGAGGAGGAGCGAGGTGAGCATCGCAATTGCCCGAATCGGTTTCATCACCACTCCCACTTCATGCCACAAACCGTAAGCACACTGACCAATATATATCGCGCATCCGGATGATGCCCGAAGTGTCGTGTCGCCGTCCATGAGGGCGGAGACCGGGGCGATGGGTTGAAGGTTGAAGACCCCCGTAGGGTCGTGCAGACGGTTGATTGACCGGTCGATTCAGGACGCCCGAACCACGACGGAATTCTGCCGTAGCAACTTGGATGCGGCGAATTCGGCCCGGGTCGAAAAACGACCCCGGATCTCATTTTTGGTATCTGTCCTGACACGACCGAGGCATGGATTGGCCCTCCGGGGAGAGATCTAAAGTACTCATGGCACTAAATTAATCTCCTTGTTGATTTTTATTCGCAATTTTTTTCACAATCGGATAAGATCTTCGGTCTGGAGGGTTCTCGGCCCCGATGATGGCTCTCGACACGGTGGATGTGAAACGACGGGTGCGGGTGATGATGATCGATGGAGGCCATCGTGTTCGTGCCCACCTCAACACTCTCGGCATCCACATCGGCGACTGGCTGACCGTTGTCGAACGGGCGCCATTCAGAGGTCCTGTTCTGGTCGAAGTGAACGGTACCAGGCTTGCCCTCGGTCGAGGCATCGCGGCCAAGATCCGGGTTGATCTGGATGGGAAGCTCGAGCCTCTGATCGGCCACCCGGCCGATCCGGAGGCAGGCCAGAAATGAGGTTCGTCCTCGCTGGACAACCGAACTCGGGAAAAAGCACCATCTTCAATTCGGTGGCGGGATACCGGGCGGCGACCGCCAACTTTCCGGGGTCCTCGGCTACGTTCACCGTGAGCAAGGCAATGATCCACGGTCATGAAGTGGAGGTCGTGGATCTGCCGGGCATCTACTCGCTGACCTCGTCAAGAGCGGATGCGGGAAAGTCGGAAGGATACCTCCTCGAAGATCCTTATGACCTGATCATCAACGTTGTGGACGCGAGCCGACTCGGCCGTTCGCTCGAGCTGACCATGCAGCTCCTCGAGCTTGAACGACCCATGATCATCGCTCTCAACATGATGGATGAGGCTGCTCGCGGTGGGATGGTGGTCGATCCCGACGAGCTGTCGCGGCAGATCGGCGTGCCGGTGGTGGCGACCGTCGGCAGGAGGGGTTCGGGTGTGAACGAGCTCTTCCGCCGAGCGCTGCAACACGTCCATACGGGCGACGACGCTGTCGCTCTGACCTATGACCGGGAGGTCGAAGAGGCCATCGAGGAGGTCACCGGATTGATCGATGCCGCCGACGTCGGGGACGGAGTGCCCGGGCGGTTGGTGGCGGAAAAGCTGCTCGAACGAGACCCGCACTTCGAGCGGCAAGTTTACGGCCAGCGGCCGGAACTCAAAAAGCCGGTGCGGGGCGTTGCGGCCGTGTTGCAGAAGGCGCACGGATGGAGTGCCGACCAGGTGATCTCCGGCTCTCGCCACGCGGTTGCACACTGTATCGAAGAGGAAGTCGTGGCCCATGAGCGACCGGAGATCGGCTGGCGCGAATGGGCAGATCGGGTGTTCCTTCACCCCTGGACCGGCGGACCAGTGATGATCGCGATTCTCGGTCTTCTGTTCTGGGTCGTGTTTCGGGTCGGACAGAGGATCGAGGTGCCGTTGGTCGAGATGACCGATCGGATGGGTGCGGTCCTCGCTGCACGGCTCCCACCCGATACGCTCCTGGGAACGCTTGCCGCCGGGGCCCTCACGGGAATCGCCGGCGGAGTTGCCATCGTCCTACCGTATCTGCTGCCCTTTCTGATCGGACTCGCGATCCTCGAAGACAGCGGATATTTGCCTCGGATGGCGTACGTCCTCGACGGATTCATGCACCGCATCGGCCTGCACGGTAAATCGGTGCTGCCACTGATTCTTGGTTACGGATGCTCGGTACCCGCGATCATGTCAGCGCGGATACTCCAATCCCAACGAGACCGGCGGATTACTGCTGTTCTCGCCTCGTTCATACCCTGTTCGGCACGGACAATCGTCATCTTCGGGTTGGTTGCAGCTTACATGGGTCCCTGGTGGGCGCTCGGCATCTACCTTTTCAACCTCACCGTGGTGGTTTCGCTCGGCAATGTTCTCGCGCGCACTGTCGATGGTGCTTCACCAGGCTTGATTCTCGAGATCCCCGAGTTGCAGCTTCCACAACTGAAGACGCTCGCGGCCAAGACGTGGCTGACCCTCAAGGAGTTCATCACGATCGCCTGGCCGCTGCTGGTCGTATCGTCGGTGATTCTCGGCCTCCTCGAATGGGCGGAAGCGGCCGACACGATTAACGCCCTGTTGTCGCCGCTCACCGTGCTGGCGCTCGGCCTGCCGGCGGCGGTCGGGATGACGCTGATCTTCGGCATACTCCGCAAGGAACTGACCTTGGTGATGCTCGTTCAGGCGCTTGGCACGACACATCTGTCGACCGTTCTGACCAATGGCCAGATGCTGACCTTTACGCTCTTTGTTGTCTTCTACGTGCCCTGCGTTGCGACGGTAGCAGTCATGGCGAAGGAGCTAGGCTGGCGCGACACCGCTGCGATCTCGGCCTTTTCGGTGGTTCTCGCACTCGTGATCGCAGTCGTCGGCCGTTTCGGTTACGCGCTTTTCGTCTAGACTCGACTGGTCCTGGGGCCTCTACTGTCGATGGCGTTCCGTTTCCGCCTGACGTTCGGCCTCCTCGGCGCGCTTTCGAGCGCGGTCCGACAGTTCCCGCAATCGCTCGGCGTCGAGGCGATTCGCCTCGAGCGCCCTCCTGCGGGCGTCGGCTTCGAGAGCCTCAGCGCGCTCGCGGAGCCGCTCCCGTTCGACATCGTTCATGCGCTCGATCTCTGCGGCCCTCGATGCGAACTCTCTCTGTCGCTCGGCCTGCTCACGAGCCAGCTCCCGGGCAACCCTCGCCTGTTCACGCGCCTCGGCCTCTGTATGCCGCGACAACTCTCGAGCTTCGGCGCGGAACTTTTCACGGTCGGCATCTGTCATACGCTCGAGTTGAGCGGCCTTCAACGCAAGCTCTCTCTGTCGCTCGGCGGCCTCACGAGCTTGTTCCCGAGCGATCTGCGCCCGCTCACGCGCAAGGGCTTCTGCCCGCCTCGACATCTCTCGAGCCTCGTCACGGAGCTTTTCCCGCTCGGCATCCGTCAGACGTTGTTGTTCGGAGGCTTCTCGCGCCAGCTCCCGAGCCCGCTCGGCCGTCTCTCGTGAGTCTGCCCTGCGAGCCAGTGCCGCCTCATGAGCTCGTACTCGAGCTTCGCTTCTCGCGCGCTCGGCCTCGGGCGAGCTGCTTTCCGTCGATTGGCCGGGTGAAGCCGCCTCTTTCGACGGCGGTTCAGGTGCGGCGGGTTGGGACGGCGGAACGGGTTCCACACCGGTGGCAGGGACGGACACGGGGGAGGGAGCTTCGGCGGCAACAGGCGCCGACACCGGTGCTGGAGCGATTCCGGTGGACGGGTGCGGCGGAGCCGGCTCCGCTGGAGCCGAAACAGGCTCCGGTACGGGGGCGGCTGCGATCGGCGGCGAAGGCGCGGTCGGCGCAGGCGGTGCCTCTTCCGCCGGCGCCTTGTCAGCCGATGACCAGGTCTTGGTTGGATTCGTCGCGGACCGATCGATCGCGCTCCCTGCGTGCACGGGCGACGGCGCTATCGCGGGCATGAGGATCGCCGAACAGACAACCGCCGCGATGACGAGGGAGAGGGCCCATAGCGAATGGCCGCGATGCCCCAGATTCCCGGAAATGAGGTGCTGAACCCGGCGGTCGAGGCGCGGACCGGACGCGAAGGCCGTCACCGGGAGGCCGGGTGAGATCCCCCAGTGGGCGACGACTACCAGACACCTGGCAAGACCCAGGCGGTCACCGGTACACGCAACGGCCCTCTCGTCGGTGAGGTGCTCGGCGATTTCTTCCAGGCGGCGCCGGACGAGCCGGTTGAGCGGTTGCAGAAAAAAAAGGGCTTCTCCGAGGCGGTAGAGCAGCTGCCACGCCGGGTCACGGCGCGCCAGGTGGGCCAGCTCATGGGCGAAGAGGCTCTTTTTGTGCTCGATGGCGAGATCGTCGACCCGTTCAGGGCAACACACCTCTGGCCTCTGGACACCGGTGGCGAAGGGTACCGCGATCGCGGGCGAGGTGCTCAGGCGGACCTTGCGGCGCATGCCCATAGCGACGGCCAATCGGTTGAGAAGTTGATCCCCGGAGCGGAGAGTCCTCGTCTTCAGCAGGCGTCGGAGATCGAGCGCCGACCGGCCGAGAGTCAGCATCGCCAAAAGCGAGCCAATGGCCCAGAGTGAAACGAAAGCGACTGGCCAGATTGAGTCGCGTCCAATCCGGGTGAACCGGCTGGATGACGCCGGGTTAGCGACCAGAGAAGTGTTGACTGCGGTCTGATCGATCGTGGTGGAAGGGCATGCAGCTGAGAGACCTTCAATGGCAACGATTCCGCCGACGGGCTCGAAACCGAGTCCGGCCTGCGCTGTTGCGGTCAGCAGACCGCCGATCAGGGCGACTCGCAAGAGAGTCTCCTGCAACGGCATCAGTCGTTCACCAAGAGCGCGAGAGAAGAGCCAAGCAGCGCAGAGGAGAAGCGTACTGTGAATCAGGTAGGTGAGGAGCCAAGAGGCGACTGTCGCTGTGTTCATCGATCTTCCCCATTTCCGGCATCGAGTCCGTCGAGGAGACTTCGGAGCTTCTCGATTTCCGCCTCGTCCATATCGTGGTCGACGACCAGGTGCGAGACCAGCGCCGCCGGATCTCCGGCAAACAGGCGGTTTAACAGCTCCGAAACCATCGTCAACCGAACCTCATCTTCGCTGACAGTGGGTCGGTAGACGAAGTGTCGATCTTCGACCCGGTGGGCGACGACACCCTTGTCTTCCATTTTACGGAGCATGGTGGCGATGGTTGTGGGTGCGAGGCCACGATCGTCCTGCAACGCCCTGTGGACCTCGGCCACCGTTGCCTCGGTGCGTGCCCACAAGACCTGCATGATGGCGTGTTGCAGCTCTCCGAGTGTGTGCTTGCCCATGAGTCCTCCGAATCGTTTACGACTACCAAGGTAATACTACCAAGGTAGTTTGTCAAGACCAAGCCGTCCAGAAGGGATCCTTGCGGTCACTGGGAGGCTGTGGACTGCTCGGCCTCCTTCAAGATCATGCGAACCGCCAGGACGCAAAGAACGCGAAGAATGTTGAAGGCAGTTCGACGGCCTGACGGAATCATCTCTTGGCGCTCTTTGCGTCTTTACAGTTCGAACCACTCATGAAAAGGATTGGGCGTCAGTGAGGTGAG
The DNA here is from genome assembly GCA_022340665.1 of Acidobacteriota bacterium. Lineage (NCBI taxonomy): Bacteria > Pseudomonadati > Acidobacteriota > Acidobacteriota bacterium. The sequence goes on from JAJDNM010000046.1 coordinate 41,321, forward strand.
ATGATCTTCGAACGCGACGTGCGGCATCGGCCGTTCAAGGCGCGTAGGTAATCGTATCGTCGACTCCGGCCTCCTCGAATCCGCGCTGGCGCAGGGTACAGGAGTCGCAGCGACCGCAGGCGAGGCCTTCAGGGATTGGGTCATAACACGACCAGGTGAGGCCGTAATCGACGCCGAGCGAGAGCCCGCGGCGGATGATGTCGGCCTTGGAGAGGTCCAGCAGAGGAGCGCGGACCCGGTACTGCACATCTTGTTCGGCGCCGGCGACGGTCGCCAGAGAAGCCAGTTTTTCGAAGGCTTGCAGGAAGTCCGGCCGGCAGTCAGGGTAACCCGAGTAGTCGACCGCGTTGGCGCCGATAAAGAGCTGGTTGGCTCCGACCACCTCGGCCAGGCCGAGGAGCAGGGAAAGGAGCACGGTGTTTCGGGCGGGTACGTACGTGATCGGTACCTCGCCGGATTCCGGGTCCCGGTCCTTGGGTACGTCGATGTCGTCAGTCAGTGCCGAGCCGCCGATCGCTCGAAGGTCGAGGGTAATCACGCGGTGAGAGGCGGCGCCGAGGGCTTCGGCCACCCGTCGCGCCGCCTCGAGTTCGATTCGATGTCGCTGACCGTAGTCGACTGTCAGACAGTGGCACACGAGGCCCTCCTCCCTGGCGATGGCCAGAACGGTCGTCGAGTCCAGACCACCGGAAAGCAGCACCACGGCAGGAGCGCATTCGGTCATGAAGATATTGTGCCGCCATCAAAGGAGATTCGGAAGTGTTGAGTTTTGAGTTATCAGTTTTGAGTTGCCGCCACCCTCCCCGATCCCGGGCGGGTTGGGGGAACTCAAAACTCAAAACTAAGAACTCAAAACTGAGCGGTGGCGCTAGCTCGCCGCCTCTCGGCGCGCCGATTCCCAGAGCTGCTCGACGGTTTCGTCGTCGGGTGCCGGCACGGCGGCGGCTCGTTGCTGCAGGTCGCGACCGAGCGTTCCCATGCGCGCGGTCATCTCGGACAGCCGGGTTGTAACGGTCTTGTCTTCGGCAGCCACGGCTTCCAGGTGATGCACGATTTCCTCTATCCGATCGCATGCGTTGCAGATCAGCACGCCGTGATTGCGGGCGTGGACGGCCTTGATCACCCTCTCCGGCAGATCTCCCCATTCCTGGAGAGCGCCCATCTCGATGTCGTCGGCCAGCACCACCGGCGAACCACGGAGATTCGTTGCTTTCTCGACGACCGGTCGCGACAGAGAAGCGGGACGCTCGCTGTCGCCCAAACCAGGCACCACTACATGAGCGACCATGACGGCGGGGTAGTCGGCGCCGAGCTCTTCGAATACCGATATCTGGCGTGCCATTTCGTCGGCTCCCGGATCGAGGATGGGAAGCTCCTCGTGCGTGTCTGCGGCCACAGACCCGATTCCCGGGAAGTGCTTCGTGCAGCCGGAGACCCCCCAAGTGCCGAGGCCCTCGTTGAAGAGCTTGGCCAAAGCGACGACCCGCTCGGGATCGTGCCCGAAGCACCGGTTCTGTCCACTCAGGCAGCCGCCAGGACAGTCGATATCGACCACCGGGGCGAGATCAAGGTGGATGCCGAGGCTGCGGCAGGCGGCGCCGGCAGCCTCGCCGAGGGCACGGACGGCGCGTCTGCCCGCGGCCGACGCTTCGGCTGCGGAAGGCAGATCGCCCCACAGGCCTGTGAGCCGATTGACCACGCCTCCCTCGAGGTCGGCAGAAACAAACGGCCTCGGTTCGATGTCGTCGAGGCCTGCGACCAGATTCCGTACCTGATCTGGGTCCTCGACGTTGCGCGCGAACAGAATAATTCCGGCTGGACGCGTCTTGTCGAGAAGCGCCCGGTCCTCATCTGTGATCGAAGTGCCGGGCAGCCCAATTACGAGGGGCAAGGAATCAGTTCTGTTCATGCACCTTTCCGTGGAGTTCCGCGAGCAACTCGAGGGCCTCCCGAGGAGTGATTCCGTCGACGTCGAGACGACGCAGGCGATCCGATATCTCGTCCACCGGCGCACGGAAGAGATCGAGTTGGTTGATGCGTTCTGCATTGGCCGTCCGCGGGGTCTGCATCACCGGATCGCCGGAGATCTTGAGCTCGTGCCTTTCAATATTGGCCAGGACCTCCTCGGCGCGTGCACAAACGGTGTTCGGGACGCCCGCGAGGCGGGCGACATGGATTCCGTAGCTGTTGTCAGCAGGGCCTTCGACGACTCGGTGGAGGAAGAGGATCGAGCCGCGCCACTCTTTGACCGCCATCGATCGATTGACCAACCTCGGCAGCATGCGCCCGAGATCGGTCAGCTCGTGGTAATGGGTCGCAAAGAGCACCAACCCGGCATGCTCCTCCTGGTCGTGCAGAAACTCGACGATTGCCCAGGCCAGGGACAGGCCGTCGAAGGTCGCAGTGCCACGTCCCACCTCGTCGAGAATCACCAGAGAGCGCGGAGTTGCATGGTGGAGGATGTTGGCGGTTTCCGTCATCTCCACCATGAAAGTGGATTCACCCCTGGCCAGCATGTCCGAAGCGCCGACCCTGGTGAAAATTCGATCGGTGAGGCCGATCTCCGCCTCCCTTGCCGGTACGAACGAGCCGGCATGGGCCATCAGCGTTATCAGGGCGCACTGTCTGAGATAGGTCGATTTGCCTCCCATGTTCGGGCCGGTAAGAAGGACGATTTGACTGGTCTGGGGGTGGAGGCGGCAGTCGTTTGGAATGAAGTGCGGATCTCGCTGGACGTCTTCGAGCACCGGATGGCGGCCCTCGCGGATGACGATGCCGGCGTCGTCCACCATCACTGGTCGGCAGTAATTCGAGCGTCGAGCCCGGTCGGCAAAGGCGCACAGCACGTCAAGCTGGGCGAGAATCTCGGCAGAAACCGCGATCCGTTGGGCATGATGCGACAATGATTCCACCAGCTCGGCATACAGCTGGCGGTCGAGCGCAGTGGCCTGTTCCTCGGCGGACAGAATACGAGACTCGAGCTCCTTCAGCTCGGGCGTGATGTACCTCTCCGCGTTAGTCAGAGTTTGACGCCGTTCGTAGTCGTCCGGGACGCGGTCGAGGTTCGCCTTGCTGATCTCGATGAAGTAACCGAAGACCTTGTTGTACTTGACCTTGAGAGAGCCGATTCCAGTTCTGGTCCGTTCCTGGGATTCGATGCCGGCCAGCATCTCCTTGCCGCCGCGCGCGAGGCTTCGCTGCTCGTCCAGCTCATGGTTCCAGCCTCCGGCGATCACGCCCGCACCGGCGATCTGCGCGGGTTCCTCGGCGAGGCGCTGGTGGAGGATTTCCGCGAGATCAGGCATCGGGTCAAAGGTTTCGCCGAGCCCGCGAAGCCTCGACGAGGTAGCCTGCTCGATCGTGTCGGCGACCGCCGGCAGGCGATCGAGACCTGCCCTCAGGCCGTGCAGTTCCCGCGGCGTGGCGAGGCCGAGGCCAATGCGTGCGGCGAGGCGCTCGAGATCGGGTAGGCCGTCAAGAGCAGATTGAAGATCTCGCAGCAACTCTGCTCCATCCACGAGTTCGGCGACGGCACGGTGACGTTCTCCGATTTCCTCGAGGTCGTTGCTCGGTCGCACCAGCCAGTCACGGAGCAACCGCGAACCCATCCTGGTCTCGGTATGGTCGAGGATATCGATCAGCGATCCCTTGCGCGTTCCGTCGGCCGAGCGCTCAATCTCCAAGTTGCGAAGGCTGGCGCGGTCGAGAATCAGCGCATCTCCCGTCTGGTGGCAGGTGAAACCGCGAAGATGGCTGAGGGCGCCTTTCTGTGTATTTTCGACATAACCGAGAAGAGCGCCAGCCATTCCGACCAGTGGCTCCCCGGAGTCGAGCCCGTAGCCACGAACCGAGCTGACGCCGAGCACGCGGCGCAAGCGTTGCTCGCCGGCCGATGGCGAGAAGGTCTCGGGCGGCACCGGCGTGACGGTCGGCCTGGGGATTTCCACTGGCCACAGGTCTTTCCAACCATCCCAGTCCTCAGTTACCAAAACCTCGCGCGGCCGAAGACGAGCGAGCTGCTCGGTAAGGGACTCCCGGTCACTGCTTCTCATGCCTTCGAACGTGCCGGTGCTGATCTCAATCCACGCCAGGGCCGAGGCTTCGCTGTCTCCGCCGAAAGCGGCGAGGTAACAGTGCTCAGAACCCTCGAGGAGTCCGGTGTCGGAAATCGTCCCAGGCGTATGCGTGCGTATGATTTTGCGGCGAACGAGCCCCTTCGCCGTGGCCGGATCCTCGACCTGTTCGGCCACTGCAACCCTGAATCCGGCATCGAGGAGCTTTCCCAGATAGCCGTCGAACGCGTGGTGCGGAACACCGCACATCGGTGCATCCACAGAGTCGTTTTGGCGGCGCCTCGTCAAGGTGATTCCCAGCACCGGTGCGGCGACCTGCGCATCTTCGAAAAAGAGCTCGTAAAAATCTCCCATTCGGTAGAGCAGAAGTGCCGAGCCAGCTTGTTCCTTGAGCTCCAGGTACTGTCGCAACATGGGAGTCATCTTCACCGCAGGGTGCCTCCTCCGATCCACGTCATCCGGTGATTGGCGGGAATTCCGCCAGGATCCTCCACACCGCCTGGCCGAGGTCTTTTTGCGGTTCCAGGGAGGTCATCGTGATTTCCGATATCTGGCCGGTCCACAGGATTTTTCCCGATGCCGGATCCAACATCTTGATCGTCACCGCACCTCTCTGGCGAGGACTCGGTTGTGTTTGCACACTCGGTTCGGCGCCACCTCCCTGTGGTGCCACAACGGGTGGTTTCGAGCCGCGAAACACGAGATCGAAGGCAACACGAAAATCCGGTGTCCCGTCTTCGATGCGGGAGTAGCCGCGCGCGACGAGTTCCTTTTCCAGAGCTTCCTGGACCATCTTCTCGAACGCGGGGTAACGGGTGTGGTCGGAGCCGCCGCTCTCCGAAGCGAAGCGAAAGTTCTCCCAATCGTGGAAATCGGTCGCCCTGTCGTATTCGGTTCGCACGGGCAGTTCTGCCGTGGTCGAGTTGCAGCCTGCCAACAGCAGGATGGCAACGCACACGACCGGCAATTTCGCCATTTCGACCATCCTCCTCCACCTCTGCGACGCCAAGGGGGCCCGGAAATCGAGAATCGATCATTCCGGCCGGAGAGTCAAGCTCCACGAGGTTATCCCTTTCCGCCTCGGACCCACCAGTCGGAGTCTTTGTCGAACCACCACGAAGACGCGTCACCCTCGACGATTTTCCTGCCGAGGGCTTTGGCGACGTCGGTCCGGAGCCGCCGGAGGGTGAACGGTATCCAGTTGCCGGCATCCTCGCATCCCGTGTCGAGTCTCTCCTTGAGTTCGAGCAACATCTCGAGCTGGTCGGCGTCGTGCGCCAAAATAGCTTCCGCGGTGACCTCATTGCGGTACTCGGCAATCAATTCGACGAGCTCCTCACCGAAGGGCAGACCGTGACCCATGTCTGCAGCTGCTCGCGCTTCGTCGGCGACCACGTATTTCTGATTGACATAGTTCAGGTCACCTGTCCGTGCTTCCGGGAAATCGTGGACCAGAGCAAGCCGCAGGGTTTTGTCGGTATTTACCTTTCCGTCCATTCGAGCAAGAACGAACGCGAGCACCGTGGTCCGAAAAACGTGCTCTGCAACTGTTTCCGATCCGCCGTCCAGGAATTGCCAGCCGGACCTCGGCGTCCGCTTGAGCATTCCTACTTCAAAAAGAAACTCGACAATTCGATCCACTGAGCCTCCCCTCGAGGCCAGTGTATCGCCTCCCAGGAATCCACGACGTCGGCGAGGATGGCCGTTTCGAGAAATCCTGACAAGGTGGGATACCTCTCTGTAATGTCTCGTCGCCGACCAACTGTGGGCCGGAACTCCGAATTCAGAATTCCGAATTCCGAATTCTGCCGACAACGCCCCCCGGTACGACCTCGACGATTTCCGTCGATGTGATCCTGTTCAACAGGTCCTCGTCGGGTGGGGTGATCACACTCACGCGAACGTAGTTCGGCGTTAACCCGCTCCAGCGCAGTGTTTCCCCGTGGTGTTCAGCCGTTTCCCAGAGAACCTCGGCGATGCTGCCGACCAGCCCGGAGTTGAAGCGATGTTCGAGGTCGGCCGCGAGCCTGTGCATTTTGCGGCTGCGTTCCTGGGTAATTGATCCAGGAACCTGCGCCGGCATACGGGACGCTGGGGTGCCCTCGCGCCGCGAGTAACGGAAGATGTGGAGGCGCGAGAAGGCCAGATCCTCCACCAGGGCCGTGGATTGATCGAACTCCTTGTCCGTCTCGCCGGGGAAGCCGACGATGATATCGCTCGAGATGGCGATGTTCGGCACCGCCCGCCGGGCCGCTCGACACAGATCCGCGAATTCTCCTCGGCTCGTACGCCGCGCCATCCGTCTGAGGGTTTCGTCACAGCCGCTCTGCAGGGGGAGGTGGAGGTGTGGCAGGAGCCGCGGGTCCGAAAAAATCCCGAAGAACTCGGCGTCGAGGTCCCACGGTTCGAGCGAAGAAAGCCGCAGGCGTTCCACATCGGACTCGGAGAGGATTCGCTGGATCAAATGCTCGAGACCACTTCGATTACCGAGGTCGTGGCCATAGGACCCGAGGTGCACACCGCTCAGGACCACCTCTCGGTAGCCCGTATCGACGAGACTGCGCACCTGTTCCACGACCGTGTCCACCGGCACGCTTCGGCCCGCGCCCCTGACCACGGTAATGACACAGAAGGTGCAGGAGTTGTCACAGCCGTCCTGAACCTTCAGAAAGGCCCGGGTGCGAGCCAAGCGGCTTGGTGCGAAAAGGGTATGCTCGTCGGGATCCACGGTCGTCGAGTCGAGGACTCCCGCCATCTCGGCGAGCTCGAGCAGCCGGTCCTTGTTCGCGTTGTCGACCACGAGGTCGACGCCGATCTCGTTCATCGCCGCCGGAGCCATTTCCGCGTCGCAGCCAGTGACGATGATCGCGGCCGAGGGATTGGCGCGCTTGATTTGCCGAATGAGCTGACGGGATTTCCGCGAAGCGATCGCGGTCACCGTGCAGGTGTTGAGGATGCAGAGATCGGCCTCGTCACCCGGAGCAGCGACGCGATGCCCGGCCGCGGCGAGTTTACGGGCCATCGCCTCGATCTCACCGATGTTGAGACGGCAACCGACGGACTCGAGACGAACCTGCACCGTTCCCTCTTCGTTTCAGACGATCAGCTTGGCGGACCGAGCTCGATGGCCATCATCCCTTGAGAAGATCCTTGATCCTCTCTCTGATCTTGGCCTTCTCCTCTTCGATGTAGCGCTCGTAGTTGAGGACCCGCCCGTCCTTGACGATGAACATAATCGGATTGTGGTGGACGTCGCCGTAGTCGTTGAACTGGATGATCCCGGTAACACCAGGAAACTCCTTGACGCCGAAAGCCAGGACTTTGCGAATTTCCGTAGCAGTGAAATTGTTGGTTTCCCCGCACACGAAGATCGCCACCCGCATCGCGTCGAACGCGTGAGCGGCATAAATGTCCGGTTCATCCTGGTACTTCTGTTGGTAGGTGTCGACGAAGTCCTGTGTCAGCTGCGCTTCGGACTGGATGTCGAACGCCGGCTGCGGGAAGTACACACCCTCCACCAGGTCTGGGTGATCCTCGACGATCTGGCCGGTGTAGAAGGCCGACGTGGCGCAGATGACACCGTCGTAGCCCTTTTCCCTGAGGTGACGAAGTACCTCGATCGTTTTGTCGCCGTAGCCGATGATGTAGACCGATGCCGGCTGGTTGGCGGCGAGCAGATCAACCGAAATCGTCTGCCAGCCTTCTTCATCGATCGCGACCCGGCCAACGACCTCACCACCCATCGCCTGCTCGAAGACGAGCCGGAAGGGGGGCTCGATTCCGCGTGCCTGGGCGGAATCCTCGGCGTAGATCAGCGTCGTGCCCTTGTCTTGGTCGTCATACAGGAATCGGCCCGCCCGCCGGCCCTCGAGCTCG
>JAJDNM010000047.1 GCA_022340665.1 Acidobacteriota bacterium
TGATCGCCGGTTGCACCGAGGCATCGCTGGTGTTTGTCAGGCGGCCGCCGGGCTTGCCGTGGCTGGACCCGTTGCAGATCCTCGCCGAAGCACTGGTGCGTGAAGCAAAAGGTGACCGGAGTGAGGTGGAGGCATGATGCGACGAGCACTGATCATCGCGGTTTGCGCCTTGGGCTTGACGGGCGTTGGAGGGGCCGAAGAACGGCCGCGGATTCGCCAACTCGGCATCGAGCCGGGAATTTTTCAACCGGGGCCACTCAACGCGATCACCGATGTTTCCGGCGTGAGAGTCGGCCACCGGACATTGATCGAGGGTGAAGGGATCCGCACGGGTGTGACCGCGATCGTGCCCCACGACGGAAATGTCTTTCAGACCAAGGTGCCGGCGGCGGTCTTTCCGGCCAATGCATTCGGCAAGGCCGCGGGTTTTCTCCAGGTCAAGGAGCTCGGCAACCTCGAAACGCCGATCGTGCTCACCAACACGCTGTGCGTCGGAACTGTGGTGCAGGCGGTTGTGGATTGGACACTCCGTCAGCCGGGCAACGAGGACGTGCGATCGGTCAACGCGGTGGTCGGCGAGACCAACGACGGGTACCTCAACGACATCCGCACCTGCGCGGTACGGCCCCTCGACGTCTTTCTCGCCGTTGAAGAGGCAGAGACTGGCCCGGTGGAGGAGGGCTCGGTCGGCGCCGGCACCGGGACTTCGGCCTTCGGCTTCAAGGGCGGGATCGGGACTGCCTCGCGGGTGCTGCCGGAGAGGCTCGGCGGATTCACCGTCGGCGCCCTCGTGCAGTCGAATTTCGGTGGCGTGCTGACGATGGACGGCATCCGCGTCGGTGAACGCCTCGGGAGGTACGCCTTCCAGGATGCGGTGGAAGCGAGTGACGGCTCGTGCATGATCGTCCTCGCGACCGACGCTCCGCTCTCGCCGCGCAATCTGGAGCGCCTGGCATCGAGGGCGGTGATGGGCCTGGCGCGCACCGGATCATTCATGTCCAACGGCTCGGGAGATTTCGTGATCGCCTTTTCCACCCGCAACCAGGTCCCCTACGAAGAGCCGTACACCACGCGCGATGACGAGCTCCTGTACAACGATTTCACCAGCCCCCTCTTCCTGGCCACCGTCGAGGCCGTCGAGGAGGCAGTGCTGAACTCGATCGTCAGAGCGACCGCCGTCACCGGGCGTGATGGCAACACCAGAGAGGCGATTCCGATCGAGCGGCTGGTGGAAATGATCGAGGCGAGGGAGGGAACGATGGGCCAGGAGGAGCATGACAAGAGAGTCGATTACGTGGAGATCTCGGTCACCGATCTCGAAGCCGCCAAGACGTTCTACGGCAAGGTCTTCGGTTGGAAGATGCAGGACTGGGGCCCGGATTACGCGAGCTTTGAAGACGGCCGCTTGACCGGGGGCCTCCGATTGACGGAGGAAGTCAGCCGCGGTGGGCCGCTGGTGATCATCTATGCGGTCGACCTTGAGGCCGTGGAGGCGAGCGTGCGTGCCAACGGTGGCTCGATAGCCCAGGAGATCTTCAGCTTCCCGGGTGGACGCCGATTTCATTTCACCGACCCCAGCGGCAACGAGCTCGCGGTGTGGTCGGATCGGGGTCTCTCCGAAGAGTAAAACGATCAGTCGTCTTCATCCGTATCCTGAGACGGAGGTAGCGATGACGATGACCGAGCACCAATTGAATCGATGGGTGAGCGCGGCCACGCTGGTCGCGATGATCTCAATCCTGGCCGCGTTTGTGGGTTGTGTGTCGGTGGAAGAACAGGGCGTCCGGGAGGCCCCTCCACAGCAGGCGACGGTGTCCTTCAGCTCCTACCCGAACGGCGCCGAGGTTCTGGTTGACGGCCAGTTCCGCGGGACGGTGCCGGTCAATCTGCACCTCACCGAGGGCACCCACACCGTCGAGCTCAGACTCGAGGGGCACCGGCCGTGGAAGCGCGAGCTGGTGGTGGTCGCCGGCGACGACACCCGAGTTGGGGCGACACTTCAGCCCGAGTAGGGGCGGCGCAACCGAACCGGCACGGAGTTCCACGGATACAGCAGATTTGCGCAGCGGGAATTTCGGATTTGGGAATTCGGATTTGGGATTCCGAAATTTTTCCCGGCGTACTCGAAGGCGAAGTCGGACTTTGCACACGCACCTCAGAGAACTGGGAGGGTGTGTGGAAACTCAAAACTCAAAACTCAAAATTCCTACTTCGGGACGCTATGCCTCCCGATACATCTCCTCGATCACATCCGCGAAACGCTCCATGGCCACGTTCCGCTTCACCTTGAGAGTGGGTGTGAGAAGGCCGTTTTCGATCGAGAACTCGTCGAGCAGGCGAAAGTCCTTGATGGTCTCGAAGGACGCGAGCTCGGCGTTCTTCTCGTCGATGACCGAGCGAATGAGATCGTTCACTTCCCTGTTCTCGAGAAGCGCTTCGAGGCTGTCGGCCGCGATGCCTCGTTCCTCGGCGAACGCCTGGATGTTTTCCGGGTCAACCGTGATGAGGGCGGTCAGATACTTCCGACGATCACCGATAACGCACACCTGAGAGATGTATTTCGAGGTCGCGACGAGCCCCTCGATCGCTGACGGAGCAACATTTTTGCCACCCGCGGTGACGATGAGGTCCTTTTTGCGTCCGGTGATCTTGAGGAAACCCGCATCGTCGATCTCTCCCAGATCACCGGTGTGCTGCCAGCCGTCCGGCGTCAGGGTCTCAGCAGTCTCTGCCGGCATCTTGTAGTACTCGCGCATTACGTTGCGGCCTCGGTACAGAACTTCACCGTCCTCGGCGGTCTTCTGCTCGATACCCGGTCCGGTCGGGCCGACCCAGCCGAAACGGTAGTTGTCGTAGCGGTTGATGTTCGTGAATGAGGTGTTCTCGGTCATGCCGATGCCCTCGAGGATCAAAACGCCGGCGCCGTGGAAGAATCTGGCAATCTCCGGGTTGATCGGAGCTGCGCCCGAAATGCACCAACGGACCCGACCCCCGAGGGCGTCCTGAACCTTGCTGAAGACGAGCTTGGTGGCGAGGGCGTACTGCATGCCGAGCAACGGGGGAATGGACTTCTTGGCGACCTTGAGGTCGCTGACCTGCGAACCGATCTTGACCGCCCAGTTGAAGATCTTCAACGCCGGCCCGCCCTTGGCCTGGGCGCCGGAAATGATTTTGGTGTGGACCTTTTCGTATACCCGCGGAACGCTCGGGAACCAGTGTGGCCGGGCGATCCTGAAGTCCTCGGCGATGGTGTCCATGCGCCTGGCAAACACCGTCGTCGCACCCGCGAAGGAGGCGGTGAAGACGCAGGCGCGGGCGAAGACGTGAGCCAACGGCAGAAAAAGCAGCGTCACGTCGCCATCGCCATTTTCGACGGAGTGGTACACCGATTGCGCGGTAAATGTGATGTTGTCGTGCGTCAGAACCGCCCCCTTGGGCACGCCGGTCGTTCCCGAGGTGTAGACGATGGTGGCGACGTCATCCGACGTTACATCGGCAATGCGGGCTTCCAACGTCTCTTCCGGTACGTCGGAACCGAGCGACAGGAACTCCTCGTAGGTGATGACCCAGTCGCCGGCCGGGGGGTTGCCGGAGAAGAGAATCACCTTGCGAACGTTGGGGATCTGATTCCGAATCTCCAGCAACTTCGCGACCTGGCTTTCATCCTCCGCGAAGACGAGGATCGCATCGGAGTGGTCGACGATGTGAGCGACATCCTTTGCCAGCAGCGAGTGGTATATGCCGACGGTGCACGATCCGATCGACGCGAGTGCGAAATCGGTGAGGACCCAGTGGTAGTTCGAGTAGCTCAGGATATTGGCCTTGTCGTCCTTGCGGACGCCAAGGGCGATGAGGCTCTTTGCCGTCGTGCGCACCTGGTCGTAAAACTCGCTCCAGGTGGTGGCGGTCATCTCGCCACCGTCGAGGATAGACCGGTAGGCGGTGCGGTCGGGGAACCGATCGACAGTCTCTTTGAGCATTTCGTGGACGTTTTGAAAGTCGCGGAATTCCACCTTTGAACTCCTTTGCGGTCAGCTGTTTTCTGAACGCCTCTTCTTGCACCGAACGGTGGCAAGGATTCTATCAGAGGAGAGAGCTGGCTGATCTGCGGCCGCAGGTGTTCCACACCTCGCGGAGCATGATCGCCAGGGCCACTGCGACAACCGGTGTGATCGGTATTCGGTAGCGCTCCATGATGCCGGTGAACAGGTACGGGAAGGCGTAGGCGAGGGTGAACAGCAGCGAGGCGGTCTCGAGCCTGGATGGCCGACCTCGTCTGATCACGATCAGGCCCACCAGCGAGAGGAAAAACAGAAGCCACAGCGCTCGTTTGATGAGTATTTTGACAGCGGAATGGTCCCAGGGTTTGACCTCGTAGCCGAAGAAGAACAGGTAAGCCCGCCGCACCGTATTTTCAATGAACTCCCGGGTATCGAAGGACTCCAGAAATCGACGCCTGGCTTCCCGCACGTAAGCTCCCTCGCCGACCTCGCTGTAGAGGACGAACTGCGCGTCGTTCTGGCTCGGATGATAGGTAAGAAAGACCTGGTGGCGGAGCAGCCCGCTGGCCGTGTCAGTGTTGCCGATGAAGAGCTCGACCGGGGCGTTCGATTTGACCGGGACGAAGGTGCCGATCCTGAAGCTTTGCCAGGCCACATAGGGTCCAACCAGCAAAACGTGCACGACGAGCAGGTTGAGGCCGAGACGGAGGTTTCGACGAGCGCCGCGTCCGGGCATCGCGAGCAACCAACCGACGCCGGTGCAGAGTATGAAGCCGGGATTGAAGAGGGCGGCGAAAGAGGAGACCACACCGAGCCCGATTCCGGAGCTGCCCGGCTCATCAATCGTTCGCAAAACCGCCAGGAGGAGCAGCGCGAACCACAGCACCGGAAGGTTGAAATCGAGCTGGCTCCGGGTGTGGAAGACCCAGGCTTCGTAGGGCAGAACGGCGAATATCAATGCTGCCGCCAGTCCGGTGCGGCGGCTCTCTGTAAGCAGAGCTGCGATTTTGAACACGACGACGGTGGTGAGCAGAGATACGATCAATGCGAGACCGTAGGCGAAGAGAATCGACGCCGGTGTGAAGCAGTCCCAGAGCGCGAACGAGAGCGCGTACGGCGCCACGATGCCGGGCGCGATCCACGCCGTGGGGCCGGTCGCGCCGCCGAACGGGCTCGCGTAGACCTGGCCGCCGGCGACCCATGCGTAGGCGATGTTGGAGGCCTCGTAACCGAAGTCGTTCATGTAGGGCACGCCGGGGGCGTGGATATTCGTTTCGACGCTGTCGAGGTCCTGGACGATGTACTCGGGGTGCTGGAGCGAGATGTGGGTGAGGAGGAGGACTCGGACACAGAGCGCGAGCAGCAGGACTCCCAGGAATGCAGCCCGCATGCTGGTCGGGCTTGCATCTTCCGACCGGTGAATCCCCGAATGGTTGGCGGCACCCTCGTTCTCCATGATGGCGACATTCTATACGTCCTGCAGGAGCGGCGACCACGGGCTATACTGCGTCGAACCACAGCTGAGGAGGCGTCGTGGAAACCAGCCAACTGATGTCCGAGTTGAGCAGCAACACCGGGATGCGGCAGCTGGCGATTCTGGGCGCGGCGGTTGTGATTGCCCTGCTTGCTCGCCTGCTCTTCGTCAAAGTGATCATGTTTGTCACTTCGAGGACCCAAACCGAGATCGACAACAAGATCGCCACCGAACTGCGGAGGCCGATTGTCTGGACGATCTTGCTGGTCGGCATCATTCTCGCTTACCTCGAGTTCCAGGCGCCTGCGAAGCTCGACTTTTTCATGCTCGGCATCCTCGAGACAGTGATCGCCTTCATCTGGGCGAAGGCCTTCATGCGGGTGGGTCGGATCCTTCTCGAGGCGGTGAGCGAGAATGTCGACGATATCTCGTGGATAGAATCCCGTACCCTGCCGCTCTTCGATATCATCCTGACGGTCCTGGTGGTGAGCGGATTCCTGTACGCGGTGTGCCTCACCTGGGACATCCCGCTGACCTCGTGGCTGACTTCGGCGGGAATTCTGGGAATTGCCGTCGGCTTTGCTGCAAAGGACACCCTGTCGAATCTTTTCTCCGGGATCTTCATCGTGGCGGATGCTCCATACAAGGTCGGTGACTTCGTGGTCCTCGACAGCAACATTCGCGGGCAGGTACTGGATATCGGCATGCGATCAACCCGCCTTCTCACCCGAGACGATGTCGAGATTACGGTGCCTAACGCCGTGATCGCCAACAGTCAGATTGTCAATCAGACCGGCGGGCCACACGAAAAGATGCGGGTGCGGGTCAAGGTGCAGGCGGGATACGGATCGGATGTAGATCTCGT